>DASCML010000122.1:0-5698 GCA_036010925.1 Dehalococcoidia bacterium
CATGATCGGCGGCTACGGCGGTGTCAGCGTGGACGGCCGCCAGTATACTGCGCGGTTCAGCAGTCCATGGCGGTCGAACCCTGATACGGCTGTCGGCCCACTTTCCTACCGCTTTGTAGAACCGTTGAAGAAGGTCCACCTTGCCCTCGATCCGAATGACTCCGACCTGACGTTCGACTTCGACTGGATTGGTGTTGGGGACTGCTACCTAGAGCCTCACCACACCGCCTGGTCCCGGGGGCGCAAGACAACGGACCAGTCCCGATACAACCAGAGCGGAACGGCGAACGGGTGGATCGAACTCGACGGTCAGCGCTGGGACCTTAACGAAACCGAATGGGCCGGGAGCAGGGACCACTCCTGGGGTCTCTACGCGAACCGCCCACCCCTGCTGCCCGACCTGAAGTGGCTGCCGCCGCCGGAGGCGCCCGCAGTGCGCCAGGGAATGCGTTGGGCTGCTTGGTGGGGGGCCGGAGAGGTTTCAGGATTCTTCAGCGTCCACGAATCGGAGGATGGCCGCCAGATTCAGATGAACGACGTGTTTGGTACTCCGCTCGAGGGCGGCATCGACTACGGCTTCGATGGACCCCAGAAGAAGCTCGCGGCGGCCCGCCACGAACTGGAGTTCCGCCCCGGCACGCGCATTCTCAGCAAAGGCACGTGGCATTTCACCGACGACTCCGGCGGTGAGTGGAAGCAGGTCTATGTGCCGGCGAGCCCTGGCTGGAACCCGGTCACCATCGGGTATGGAGCGGGAAGTTGGAAAGACGGAGGCTCCGTATACACGTACCACGGCGTGGATGGGCTGGTGCAGGAGTACGATGACTTCGACTTCTCAAAGCAACCGTACGACCACAAGCTCTACAACGGCATCGAGATCAAAGGAATCCACAACCAGGAATATCTGGCCGAAGTGACCACCATCGATCCAACGGGGCGGGAGACCGTGGGCTCTGCGCACGTGGAGCTATTCATCCCCGGCCGGTTCGATCCCTACGACTTCGAGCGGCCCGGCTAGAACAGACGTCAAGGACCCGTGCCCGCCGAGGTGCACTAGATCACGCCGGACTCCCGGAGACTTGCCAGTTCGCCTGCGCTCAAACCAAGCAGGTCCCCGAACACTCTCGTGTTGTGTTCGCCGAGGCTGGGAGCGCCTCTTTCGATCCGCCAATCAGTCTCGCTTAGATGGACTGGGAGACCGTCCACGCGAACGCGTCCCATAGCCGTCTGAAGGACTTCGGGCCAAAGACCCCAGGCCTCGGTGTTGGGGTCGTTCTCGATTCGGTCAGAGGGCATCTGGACCGCGCTGGCAGGCACTCCGGCGGCCTGTAGGACAGAGGCCACAGCAAATCGGTCGCGCTCCGACGTCCAGGTTTCGAGCAGGGAATCCAGACCATCCTGGTGGCGAAGCCGGCCGTCAATGTGGGCAAAGCGAGTTTCCTGGCACCAGGGCTCGTTCACAACCGACTCGAGGGCGAGCCAATCCGACTCTCCTCGACAAGCAATCGCTACCCAGCAATCCTCACCCGACGCTCTGTAGATCCCGTGAGGTGCCATGGGCGGGAACTGACTCCGGTTGGCATCTGGCAGGCCAGGTCGTCGCAGAGGACGTCCGTTGACGGTGTAATCCAACATCGCGGGACCGTTCAAAGTTGCCGCCGCTTCGGTGCATGAAAGGTCGACCCACTGGCCTTCTCCTGTCCTGTTGCGATGAACGAGCGCGACGAGAATCGCCATAGCCATGTAGTAGCCGCCGGTATGGTCCATATAGGAATAGCCGAAACCAGCCGGCGGCTGACCCGGAAGGCCGGAGCCGAAAGTCAGCCCTGAGATCGCCTGAACCACTGGGCCCCATGTTTTGAAATCCCGATATGGCCCCGTCTGCCCGAAACCGCAGTTGGAGACATAGACAATGTCCGGCCGGATGGCGCAGAGCTCATCGTATCCGAAACCCCTCCCCTCCAGAACGCCTGTGGAAAAGTTCTCAGCCACGACGTCAGAGACAGCGACGAGTCTGCGGAGCAACTGACGTCCATCTTCTGTCCGAAGATTTAGCGTCACCCCGAGTTTCTCGACGTTGTGATTGTTGAAGGAGCCGCCCTGATCGTTACCGTCCTGGCCGGGCTTGAATGGCGGCATGCCGCGCAAGATATCCCAGCGGCCGCGATTCGTAGGGTCCTCGATGCGGACCACTTCGGCCCCGAACGCGGCCAAGAACCGCGTGGCCCCCGCGCCGGCCAACTGCCCGGTGAAGTCGCAAATGCGAATGTGTTCCAGTGCGGTTCCGGTCATTGTCGCTCCTGCGCCGGCAGGATAAGCGACAGAAGGGGAGTCGCACAGTCGTACCTGCCCCGGCTCAGCCCCCGGGCTGGGCGATGGTGGCGCCGGCCTCGGGCCCATCGTCTGGCGGCTCACGGGTGTCAGGTCCCTCGCCGGAGCGAACATCCGTAATGCTGCCCCGGATCGACGCCAGCTGACGACCGGCAAAGAGCAGAGCGAGCCCCGCCATCGATGCAGCAACCGCTCCCATAACGAAGACACCGGGCCTCACGCCGATCGCCGAGACGAGAACGCCCGCCATGATCGCGCCGAGAGGAATCAGGCCCCTGTCCAGGCTAAGCAGGGACATCACTCGCCCGTGCATCTCGGGACTCGAGTGCTCGAGCAGTATCGCGTTCGTGAAGGCCATATAGGTCACCGTCATGGCACCAGCGACCGCGAGGAGGAGGGCTGTCCCGATCACGGTTGCCTGCAGGGCGACAAGGACCAGCGAAAGCCCGAAGACCAGCATATTGACCATGAGCTGAACCCCGGGGCGGGATACGCCAGACCGCCAGGCGACAAAGATCGATCCGGCAAAGGCTCCGAGCCCAGTGGCTCCCATCAGGAACCCCACACCCGAATCCCCAATGCCGAGCGTCCTTGTCGCAAGAAGCGGCACGAATACGGACTGGTAGGGGAAGCCAAAGATGAAAAGGATCCCTGCTAGGAGCGTCACCAACCCGAGAGTCGGATTGGACGCAACATAGTTGAGTCCATCCTTCAGGTCCGCGAACCATCCCGTCTGGCTCCGCCGCGATGCCTCTCCGTCGGCCTGCACGAGAAGCGTCGTGAGAATCACGAAAACGTAGATACAGGCGGTGATGAGGTAGACGCCGCCGGTACTAAACCAGATCAACAAGACTCCGGCGATGCTTCCGCCGCCGATGCGCATGAAGCTGACGGCTGCCGAATTGAGTGCCACGGCGTTCATGAGATCGTCCCGTGGCACGACGGTCGGGATCAGAGCCTGGCGCACAGGTTGGTTGAACGCCATCGCAGTACCCGCGATCAGGGCCGTCGCGAACACATGCCAGGTTTCGATCGCGCCGATGACGACCATCAATCCGAGTAATACGTGCGACAAGAACGTTACTGCCTGCGTTCCCATGAGAATTCGTCTGCGGTCGTAGCGATCGGCCGCAACGCCGGCAATAAGGCTAAACACGAGAATTGGGGCGAGTCGAGTTGCGATAACGGCCGAGAGCATGATCGCCGAGTCGGTCAGCTGGAGGATCAGGACCGCCCGGGCGACTTGGTCCATCCAGAGCGCCGCCGCGTGGCCCACCTGCCCCATCCACAAGTATCGAAAGTTGCGGTGTCTGAGGGACCGGAACGTCTTGCCCACACCGGCGGGGGCGGCAGGTACCATCGGGGCGAGTTTACGCGCTGTTAGCGCCGGACGACCCGGAGATTACCCGGCACTCTCTCGCTGAAACGGACGCCGGGTGGTAGAACTACCGGCCAAGAAGGGGTGGACGCATGAACTCTGAGCGGACGATCCGCGGGAAGGTCGCGATCGTCGGCATCGGCGAAACCCGCTACTACAAACACGGAGCTGCACTGGAACCGGAGTTTCAACTGGTGCTCGAAGCCATCCTCGCCGCGGCGGAGGATGCAGGCGTCGATGTTAGGGACATCGATGGCTTCGCTTCATATTCGAACGACAGAAATGACCCTGCTCGTCTTCAGACTGCATTGGGCATCCCGCACATCGGGCTTTCGAACATGTTCTGGGGCGGTGGGGGTGGCGGCGGATCAGGGGCAGTCGCTAACGCAGTAGCCGGAATCGCTGCCGGCAGCGCCGACGTTGCCGTCGTCTATCGAGGGCTCGCACAGGGACAGTTCGGGCGCTTCGGCCAGGGAGGCCGGACAACCACTGTGAGCGGACCGACCGCATTCACCGCCCCTTATGGACTCATGTCCCCGGCTCAAAACTTCGCCATGCGGATCCGTCGATTCATGCACGAGCACAGCGTGGAGCAGGAAGCTCTGCGAGCGATCTCGCTCGTCAGCTATCACCATGCGCAGCAGAATCCACGGGCGGTCATGCACGGCCGACCACTGAGCGCAGAGGACTACGACAACTCGAGGTGGATCGTTGAACCGTTCCACCTGTTCGATTGTTGTCAGGAAAATGATGGAGCCGCCGCGCTAATCCTCGCTCCAGCCGAAAAGGCTAAGGATATGAGGCATCCCCCGGCTTACGTACTCGGGGCACAGCAGGGGAGTATGTACCGGCAGGCAGCGGCGGCCCACAATGCTCCGGACTATGCGTCCTCCAACTTCAAGACGGTGGCCCCCAGGCTCTACGCCCAGGCCGGGCTAGGCCCATCAGAAGTGGACGTCCTCCAGAGTTACGAGAACTTCACAGGAGGAGTCCTGATGAGCATCGTCGAGCATGGATTCTGCGCCCCGGAGGGCGTAAACGACTTCTTCACACTCGACAACTTCAGTGCTCCTGATGGCGCCCTGCCCTTGAACACGAGCGGCGGGAACCTGGCCGAGTGCTACATGCATGGACTGGAACTGATAACGGAGGCGGTGCGGCAGATCCGGGGGACCTCGCCAAACCAGATTGAGGACGTGAACGTTTCGATGGTGACATCGGGGCCGATGGTGCAACCGGTGAGCGATCTGATCCTTGGAAGAGAGGCCGGATGATGGGCGCCTCAGGCCAGAAGAGTTACCTCCCAGAGGGGCTGCCCATCCCCGTAGCACCGCGGGACGGCCTTGGAGCCGAGTACTTCGAAGCAGCGGCCCGCCAGGAGCTGGTTGCCCAACGATGCAACACCTGCCGGGAATGGCAGTGGGGACCGGAGTGGATCTGCCACGCCTGCCACGCGTTCGACGTTGGCTATGAAACTGTATCCGGCCGAGGACTAATATTCAGCTGGGAGCGCTCCTGGTACCCGGTTCACGCCGCGCTCAGGGATGCTGTCCCCTATGTCGTCGTCCTCGTCGAACTTCCGGACGCGGGGGGCGTCCGGATGGTGGGCAACCTGCTCGGTGATCCGCAACAGGAGATAGCCATCGGCAGCGAGGTGGAGGCTGTGTTCGAGGACCATCCGAACTCCGAGCCCCCTCACACGCTCGTGCAATGGCGGGTAGTGTAGGCCTCCGAATCAGATTTCCGGCCATGGCCTCGCTATGGTTCGGCCTCGACCTCTTTGGGGGCCGACGGCGTCAGTATCCTCAGGATCAGCAATCCGAGCACTGCCGCGACGATCGAAGCCGCAAATACGCCGGCCTTGGCTTCGCCCTGGAACTGGGCATCCGTGAACGCCAGATCTGTGATGAAAAGAGAGACCGTGAAGCCTATTCCTCCGAGCACACTCACGCCGACGAGATGCGCGATAGTCATCCCCTTGGGCAGAGC
>DASCML010000123.1:0-5344 GCA_036010925.1 Dehalococcoidia bacterium
AGCTGATCAGGCCACGCTGCCATCGGGTTCGAGCCGTAGCAAATCAACGCTCGGATCTGGCCTTCCCCAGGCGTGAGAATCTCCTCCGCAACAGCACCCGTCGGTGGGCCAATGCTGGTGATCGGAAGGTCGCGAATCCGGAGCTTGGGGCGCGCATCCCAGTCGACGTCCTCGGTTATCGCCTGGGCGAAGTACTGCTTGGGTTTTCCCAGGACAGGGGGGTTGGGAACCTGCTCGCCCTCTCGAAGCCAACGTCCGCAGACCGTATTGATGGAGTTGATCAGGTACTCGGTGATGTTTGCATGCGGAGAAAAATCCGGACCGGTCCCCGAAGTTACCGAGCCACGAGTGCCGGCGGCGAAGATGCGCGCAGCCTGCTGAACCGAGGCGGCCGGGACGCCCGCACGGTCCTCGACATAGTCGAGCGTGAACGGGTCCACGGCCTCCCGAAGCTCCTCCACACCCTTCACATTGGCAGAAATAAAGTCTCCGTCGACCAGGCCCTCAGTCAGGATTACACGGAGAATGCCCGCAAGCAGTGTCGGATCTTCTCCCGGCTTCACCTGGAGAAAGAGAGCGGCCTTATCAGCCGCTTCAGTCCGGCGAGGGTCGATGACAATCAGCTGAAGACCGCGTTTCTTCGCTTCGTGAATGCGTCGCGCGGGGTTGTACTGGGGAATGCCACCCCACATTGAGACCGTAGGGTTGGCGCCGATCAGCATCCAGACGTCGGCATCGTCGAACATCTGGGGGCCAGCCCCCCAATTACCGTGGTAGGCCCTCGCGACCGGCTTCGCGGGTTGGTCTATCGTGCCTCCGGAAAAGGTCATCTTGGACCCGATGGCGCTCATAAAGGCGCCAGCGAACTGTCCCGAAGAGGGATAGGAAAAGCCGTAAGTCCCACCATACGATGCAACCGCCCGGGGACCGTGAGCACGGATGATCTGCTGGAGGCGATCCGCCACCTCATCAATCGCCTGTTGGTGCGGAACGCCGGTGAAGCTGCCGTCCGCCATTCGTTTTTGCGAATGAAGCAGCCTGTCCGGGTGATAGTGCTGATTGGGGAGCTGTCGCCCTTTGACACAAATATAGCCCCGATACATCGGGTTCCTAGCGTCTCCCCGAACCTTGACGACCCTCCCGTCCTCTACGTCTGCCTCGATGCCGCAAAACGCGTGGCAGAATCGGCAGAAAGTCTGCTTCGTCTCAAGCATGGATCCTCTCCCCAGCTCTCTGCGTGCACAATAGCCGACGGGGAACCGACGCCGCAATTCCTGATGTCGGGAGCTTTATCCCTGGCGCCCGAAAGGCCCAGCGAGCTTGCTCGCCAGCTTATGATATCCCGGATATTCCGAAACAGATTAAGGTGACTCATGGCCCTGTTAAGCCCTTACCGCGTCGTTGACTTGGCCGACGAACGTGGGTTGATCTGCGGGCAAATTCTGGCTGATCTCGGCGCCGACGTGATCGCAATCGAACCGCCAGCTGGCAACTCGGCCCGGCGCATGGGCCCGTTCGCGGGGGACGCGAAAGACGTTCCCGATGCTTCTCTTACGTGGGCTGCCTATGCCCGGAACAAGCGCTCCGCCATCATCGACCTCGATACGGGTGACGGGCGCGAACAGCTGCGGGACCTCTGCCGCACCGCTGACTTTCTCGTCGAGTCTTTGGGCCCCGGCGACATGGACTCGCTGGGGCTCGGTTACGAAACATTCAAAGCAAACAACCCGGGCCTTGTTTACGTCTCGATTTCGGCCTTTGGCGCTGGCGGGCCAAAGGCCAACTACGCTGCCACCGACCTGACCGTGATGGCGGCAGCGGGCCCGATGGCCGTTAGCGGTGACGATGATCGGGCCCCGGTCCGCGTTGGGAGCCCGCAGGCCTTTCTCCACGCCGGCGCCGAAGCCGCAGTCGCCGCGCTCGTTGCCCACCGGGAGCGGGTGAGGTCGGGCCTTGGACAGCACGTGGACTTGTCGGCGCAGCAAGCCGTCGCGATCGCCATGCAGTCGTTCGCGGTCGCAACAGCGATCGGTGAAGCAAACTGGGAACGAGTGACCAATGGCGCTGCGGTTGCGGGGATCAACATACCCTTTGTCTGGCGGGCCAAAGACGGGCATGTTTCGCTAACGTTCTTCTTTGGGAGCGCGATCGGCCCGTTCTCCAAGCGACTCATTGACTGGATGTATGAGGAAGGAGCCTGCGACGAGTCCATCCGGGGCAAGGATTGGATCGGTTATCTCGGCCTCCTTATCGGTGGAGATGAGCCAATCGAAGAGTTCCACCGCGTTCTCGCAGCAATCGATGCCTTCTTTCAACAGCGAACCAAGCAGGAGCTTCTTGAGGCCGCGATGGAAAAGAGGCTCCTGATAGTCCCCATTGCGACGCTATCGGACCTCGACGGCAGCCCTCAGCTCGAAGCGAGAGATTATTGGCAGACCCTGGAGACTCCCAGCCTCGGTGCGAAAGTGAAAACGCCCGGGCCATTCGCCAAGCTAAGCGCGACACCCATCGTCTATGGCACAGGGGCGCCGCACATTGGCCAGCACACGAACGAGGTTCTGGCCAGCACCTCCCTGAGTCGCGTGCCTGCCGCTGCAGGCGGCGAACCGCCCCTTGAGGAGGCGCTTTCGGGACTGAAGATCCTGGACTTCATGTGGGTTATGGCGGGCCCCTCTTCTACACGAATACTGGCCGATCATGGAGCGACCGTAATCAAGGTCGAGTCCACAACACACATCGACACCGCCCGCAGTCTCCAGCCCTTCAAGAACGGGACCGCCGGGCCTGAGAGTTCAGGGCTCTACCACAACATGAACGCCGGGAAGTTCGGTCTCACCCTCAACCTCTCGACGGAGGCTGGGCGGGAGGTTGCAAAGGATCTCGCCAGATGGGCTGACGCGGTCTGTGAATCCTTCTCGCCACGGGCCATGCGAGCATGGGGGCTCGACTATCAGTCTCTCAAAGAGGTGAACCCCAGCGTTGTGATGATGAGCTCCTGTCTCTTCGGGCAGTATGGCCCGTACTCCGAGATTGCGGGATTTGGGACAATGGGGGCTGCGGTTGGCGGGTTCAACAGCGCAACCGGGTGGCCCGACCGTGGTCCTTCAATGCTGGGTGCTTATACGGACTACGTGTCACCGCGGTTCGCCGCAGCGGCCCTGCTCTCCGCACTCGACCACAAGGAACGGACTGGCGAAGGGCAGTACATCGACCTCGCCCAGGCCGAAGCATCACTGCACTTCCTGTCGCCTGTGCTGTTCGACCTAGCGATCAACGGGCGCGATTTCACACGGCTCGGCAACTCCGACCCGCAACTGTCTCCGCACGGTGTGTTTCCAACGGCGGGCGAAGATCGTTGGGTTGCGGTCGCCTGTCGCGACCAGGCGGATTGGGATGCCCTCGTGGGAACCCCTGGCCTAGAACAGTTGGGCAACGACGCACGCTTCACTACTCTTGCGGGAAGACTCGAACACCGGCAGCAACTTGAAGAGGAGATCTCCAAGTGGACCTGCCAGCGAACGATGGGCGAGGTCGAGGCATTGCTCCAGTCCCGCGGCGTTCCCGCTCACCAGGTACAGAACAGTCCTGAGCTATTCGCGGACCAGCAGCTCCATCACCGGGGCCACTTCCGCGAAGTACCGCACGCTGAACTGGGTTCGATGACCGTCGAAGGGCCGAGGTTCCGGTTGTCGCGGACGCCAGGAAGGGTGGAAAGGGCAGGACCGATGTTTGGCGAGCACAACGACTTCGTTCTCAGAGAGATTCTCGGTTACTCCGACGATCGCATCGCCGCACTGGTGCTTGAGGACGTTCTGACCTAGCCCGTCCCGTTGATCACCGGGATGACCTTATTGGCGAGGGTCTCGAGATAGGGAATCGTCGCGCTCGGGCGCAGTCCAGGAAACGTTCCGAAGAACAAGAGGGAAGTTACGCCGGCGGCTTCTAATTCCCTCACCTCCTCCACAACCTCGTCCGGGGTCCTGAACGCGTTGAACAGCGCCCGTTCCGCCTCGGGAGCGCTCCCCGACTCGAGAGCCTGCAACCATGTGCGGTCGCTCTCTAGGTCGCCAGCCTGCCCGTACCACTCAGCGTAGCGGCGCGCGCGATAGGCCGAGTGCGGCCCACATTCGGCGTTTGCTTTCTCTGGATCTTCTGCGGCATAAGATCCACCAAACGCGGCGATGCTGGCCGGGCCGGTAGCCCCCGCTTCTGCCCTTGCTGATCGATAGATCTCGTAGAGTTCCGGCCCACCACCAGCGATAAGGCCGTCTCCCAACTTCGCCGCTCTTCGAACTGCCGGCTCGGACCGGCCCGCGACCCAGATCTCCGGTAACGGCTTCTGTACCGGTTTGGGCGTGACGGAGATATCACTGAAGTTGAAATGCCGACCGGCAAAAGAACTTGGTCCCTCTGACCAGGCCTTGCGTATAACCTCGATGCCCTCGTCCATCCTGCGTGGACGATGTTTGAGGTTGATTCCGAACGATCCGAACTCTTCACCTTTGTAACCGAGACCCACCCCCAAGCGAAGCCGACCACCAGAGATCGCGTCCACGACAGCCCCATCTTCGGCGACGCGGATGGGATCGTGAAGTGGTAATAGGAGAACGGCAGTTCCTATGGTGATGGACTTCGTGCGGGCCGCCACGGCCGCCGCCATAGCAAGGCAGGAAGGGAGGTAGGAGTCATCGATAAAGTGATGCTCGGTGAGCCAGGCGATGGGAAAGCCAATGGCTTCAGCCGCCTGGATATGGTCGAGTGTCTCCGCGTACAGCTCAGCAGCGGGCGTCTCCCACTCGGGCGGATTGCGGAAATCGTAGATGAGCCCGAACTCAATCACCGCATGCACCTCACGTCTGTTCGATGGGCCCGACTTCAGACGCCATCTTTGACCAAAGCGGAAGCTTAGCAGGCTTGAGAGCGGTTATCCCCCTGGCAAGGTCGGCGGCATCGGAGGCACGGAAGGTTTCATTCGCGCCTTAGGGTTGGCGGAGCTCGATCTCGACCGTTCGAATCGAGCTCCGCATAAGATTGATATATGCCTCCTCGATCTTTCAAAATCAATGTCCCTCAATTCATAATTGACGATCTTCACCGCAGGCTCGACGCTACCCGGTGGCCGGATGCCATTCTTGGCACGGGCTGGGAGTACGGTGCTGACGTCGCCTACATCCGAGAGCTGTGCGCATACTGGCGTAACGAGTACGACTGGCGTCTGTGGGAAGGACGACTCAACGCCTACCCGCAGTTCCTGTCGCAGATTGACGATGTCGACATTCACTACTGGCACGTAAAGTCACCCGTCGCCAACGCTTATCCGCTACTGCTCGTGCACGGCTGGCCA
>DASCML010000124.1:0-21226 GCA_036010925.1 Dehalococcoidia bacterium
GTCAGTGGATCGGCCAGATCGCGCAGACCTTGTCGTGATCAATACCTGCAGCGTTCGGCAGCATGCCGAGGACCGCGCCTATTCAAAGCTCGGACGGGTGAGAGACATCAAGAAGGGGAAGCCGTCACTGAAGGTCGTAGTGATGGGCTGCATGGTTGGCCTCCGCTCGACCTATCTGGAAGAACAGTTTCCCTTCGTGGACGCGTTCGCCCGGCCCCAGCAATTCGACCCGGTCCTCGCCTTGATTGGCGAAGCGGAAGCTGATCTCGGCGGTGAGTTCTGGCCCACAACGACGGCGATTCCCTCGGGACCGACTGCCTTCCTCCCGGTCATTCACGGCTGCAACAAGTTCTGTACTTACTGCATCGTGCCCTACCGCCGCGGCCGGGAGGAGAGCTGTACGGTAGAGGAGTTGTTCAGCAACGCCCGCGCTCTGACAGCACAGGGCATCCGGGAAATCACCCTCTTAGGGCAAACCGTTGAGGCCTACGGACACGATCTCCCCGGGCAACCCGATCTCGGAACGCTCATGGCCGCCTTATCTGCCCTCGAGAACCTTGCTCGGATCAGATTCTTGACGTCGTACCCAAAGGACATGACCGAATCAATCCTCGAGGCAGTCGCCAGCCTCCCCAAGGTCGCAGAGGGCTTTTCACTCCCCGTTCAGTCTGGCAGTGACCGGGTGCTGGCATCGATGCGGCGCGGGTACACGGCGTCTGAATACCGCCAAAAGGTCGGGCAGGTGAGGCGGCTGATGCCCGGTGCGGGGATAACGACCGACGTTATCGTCGGATACCCCGGAGAGTCCGAGAAGGAATTCAGTGAGACACTTGACCTTCTTGAGGAGCTCCGCTTTGACAAGGTCCACGTCGCTGCTTACTCCCCGCGTCCCGGGACGATAGCGGCGCGGAAGATTCCGGACGACATTCCGGGCGAAGTGAAGTCTGAGCGACTACATCGGGTCGAGGAGGTCGAGCACCGCATTTCGCTCGAAATTAACGAACGCCTGGTCGGTTCCGTCCAGCGCGTCCTGATCGAAGGCTACCGTGGTGAACAGCCCTTCGGGCGCACGCGAATCGGGAAGCTCGTGCACGTGGATGGGCCCGCCCGTGCCGGCAGTTTCGTTGACGTTCGCCTGCAGCATGCGGGCCCGTTTTCGGTTCGAGGTGTTCCAGAGGACACACTAACTCTCGCGTGACTTCCATCTATTGACGTTTCGCAATAGTTATGTCATAAATATTCCATGATCTTGATCTCTCTCGTGGCCGGACTCCTGGCTGCGATATTGATAGCCGGCCGGGTCTTGAGCCGACGGCACCGGCGACACCGGCTCAAGACCATCGAGGGGCTGGCGGAGCTTGCGCCGGAGGCGTTCGAGCGAACCATCGGCATCTGGCTCGGGCACGCGGGCTGGCTCGTGGAGCATCGGGGCGGCTCCGGCGACGAAGGGATCGATCTTCTCGCCTTCCACGGGAGCGAAGTTCTCGCCATTCAGTGCAAGAGATACCAGCCGGACGGGTCCGTTGCACCCTCCTATCTGAGAGAGCTGTACGGCTCGGCCAGCGCCATCGGCGCCACCAGCGCGGTGCTGGTGACAACCGGTCAGCTGACGCCCCGGGGCCTCGACTGGGTTGCCCGTCTGCCTGGCAGGCAACCCAAGTTTGAAGTGATATCGGGCGACCGATTGGCCGCAATGGCACGTTCCCGCCGCTGGTACAGTATCGCCGACCCGGCTTGACCTAACCGCCAGTTCCGAAGAACGTTACGCCAGATGTCGAGCTCGAAGCAGTCTCTTCCTGTCAGCATTGTCGGGGCCGGTGCCGCGGCGGCTGCCGCGCGCGCGAGGGCGCGAGGATAGGGGCGGCCACGCACTCGATGGCGTGAACAAGGAATCCAGGCCGCCCGCGGGGCGGCCTTTTGGCAAGGCAGCTACGGCGGGGGCAAGAAGGAGCGGTAGCCGTGTCGTCACCAGATGGTGCCTCCCGGTTTGTGTCTCAGCGAATGCAGACCGTGCCAGCCAGTGGCATCCGCAAGTTCTTCGATCTCCTGAGCACAATTGATGACGTCATCTCGCTCGGGGTGGGCGAACCAGACTACCCAACCCCCGAAGTTATCAGCCGGGCGGCAATCGCGAGCATCGAGCACGGACATACCCACTACACGTCCAACTACGGCCTCCCGGAGCTGCGCGAAAAACTAGCCGGCCATCTCGAGGCGCGGTACGGCGTCCGATACAACTCGGAAACTGAAATCATCATCACGAGCGGATCCAGCGAGGCTTTCGACGTCACCCTCAGGGCCCTCCTCGACCCTGGCGACGAGGTCGCCTGCCCGGACCCCTGCTACGTTGCCTACCCCCCGGCCGTCGTTATGGCCGGGGGGTGCTTCCACCCAATCCCAACCTACGGCGAGAACGACTTCCGCCTCCTATCTGCTGACCTCGAGGAGGCAATCAACGAGAAGACCAAGCTGGTATTGATTGGTTACCCGTCCAACCCGACCGGGGCGACCATGGGACGAGAGGACTTGGAGGGAATCAGCGAAATCGCCTCCCGCCACGATCTCCCTGTTCTCAGCGATGAGCTATATGACCGCATGACCTATGGCTTTGAACACACGTGCTTCGCATCGCTGCCCGGGATGCTCGGGAGGACTATTCTCATCGGCGGATTCAGCAAGGCCTACGCGATGACCGGTTGGCGCCTAGGCTGGGTTTGCGCGCCGGAGCCGATTGCCGAGTCGATTATGAAGGTGCACCAGTACGTGATGATGTCGGCCCCGACCGCGGCTCAGTATGCCGGAATCGCGGCTCTTGACCATGGGGAGCCATTCGTCGCCGAGATGCTGGCCGAGTATGACCGAAGGCGCCAGCTCATCGTCAACGGTTTTCGGGCGATCGGGCTGCCAACTTTCGAACCGCGCGGCGCCTTCTACGCCTTCCCCGATATTCGCTCTGCTCACATGGACAGCGTCACTTTCAGTGAGGTCCTGCTGAAGGAAGAGCGCGTTGCCGTAGTGCCGGGGAGTGCCTTTGGCGCCTCCGGAGAGGGCTACGTGAGGGCGTGCTATGCCAGCAGCTATGCGCAGATAGAGCGCGCACTGGAGCGCATCGGGCGATTTGTTCGCCGACACAACTAACGATAGCCTCTTTTCTGGGTTTGCCCGGCGGCGCCGGGACCCGATGACTCGTTCGCCAGTCCCCCATGCGCCGTGCTAGAATCCCGCGGCAGATCAAGATGGGCGGCGGTTCGCAGCCCATGGAAATTGGAGACGGCACGTGGATCTCGGCCTCAGCGAAGAGCAGGAACTACTTAAGAATTCCGCCCGCGAGTTTTTGGAGAAGGAATGCCCTGAAGAGCACGTCCGGGCGATGGAGGAAGACGATCTGGGCTACAGCCCCGAGCTCTGGAAGAAGATGGCGGAGCTCGGTTGGCAGGGTCTCATGATTCCCGAAGAACATGGCGGCGTAGGTTTCTCCTTCCTGGACCTCTGCGTATTGATCGAAGAGTTCGGCCGTGCCCTGACTCCCGGCCCCTTCATCCCCAACGCTGCTTGCACGGCATCGTTGATCCTTGCCGGCTCCGACGCACAGAAGCAGAAGTATCTGCCCAAGATCGCCGACGGCTCCCAGATCCACACGTACGCGATCACCGAGCCCAGCGGCCGCTGGGACCGCGAAGGGATTGACCTCAAGGCCACCCAGAGCGGTGACGGCTGGGTTCTCAACGGGACCAAGCTGTTCGTTCCCGACGCCAACGTCGCCGATTACATCCACGTGGTCGCCTGGAAGCCGGACGGAAATCTCAGCAGCTTCATCGTCCCGAAGGGCGACACTGGCGTGACCGTGACGGTCCTGAAGACCATCGCCAGCGACAAGCAGGCCGAGGTCGTCCTCAAGGACGTCAACGTACCCTCTGAAGGTGTCATCGACATGGACGCGGCGGCCTCTGCGCGGCTTCGAAACATGGCTACGTCGCTCGAGTGTGCCTACCTCGTTGGTCTGGCTCAAAAGGACTTCGAGATTTCTGTGAATTACGCCAAGGAGCGCGTCCAGTTCGGCCGTCCGATTGGCTCATTCCAAGCCATCCAACACAAGGCCGCTGACATGGTGACCGACGTCGATGGCATGAGGTTCATCATGTACAAAGCCGCCTGGGCCACCAGCGAGAACGAAGACTCGCAGGACATGGATGTTGCGATGGCCAAGGCGTGGTGCAGCGATGCCAGCCGCCGGGTGGTCGCCCACGGCCAGCAGATCCATGGTGGAATCGGGTTCACCAAGGACTACATCATTCAGCTCTTCTTCCGCCGTCAGAAGCGGGCCGAGCTGTTCTGGGGCGACGGCGATTTCCACCGCGAGCGCGTCGCACAAATGCTCGAGATTTAGCGACTCAATCGGAGTCGCCCGGAACTCGAAATGCAAGGGGATGCTCTCGGGCATCCCCTTTTGTGTTTGCCCAGGGATACGGGCCGTGAAGCGCCAATCAGTCCCGAATCGAAGTTGTGAACCATCAGGGCAGCTAAGGAGTCTCAAATGAAGGTATCGATCGCGTTTGGCGGCGGAAGAGACTGGGATCAGTCCATCGACTTCGCCCTCGAAGCGGAGCGTCTGGGAGTCGAGTATGTGTGGACCGGCGAGGCTTGGGGCTACGATGCCTTCACGCCGCTCGCCTATATGGCCAGCCGCGTGAAGAAAGCCAAGATGGGGACCAGCATCATGCAGACGGGCACTCGTAGCCCCTCTGTAGTCGCCATGACCGCTTTGTCCCTGGCATCGATGACCAATGATCGATTCATCCTAGGAATGGGCACGAGTGGACCCCAGGTAATCGAGGGGTGGCACGGGCTCCCCTTCAAGCAGCCTGTCCAGCGGATGAAGGAGATCGTTGAAATCGTTCGAATCATCGCCCGGGGCGAGAGGCTCGAATACGAGGGAAGAGTCTATCAGAATCCCCTGACAGGTAGCGGGCGCAGGGCGCTAAAAGGAAGCACGCCGCCTCGGGAGATCCCAATCTATCTTGCCACGCTCGGTCCGACCAGCCTGGAGATGACAGGAGAAGTCGCGGACGGCTGGCTGGCCAGCTCGTTCATGCCCGATCACGCCGACGTCTTCTTCGACCACATCCGTGCCGGCGCTCAGCGCGCAGGTCGCTCTTTCGAAGACCTGGACCTGCAGGCCGGTGGCGTCGTCTCGTTCTCCGACGACCTCGAAAAGCTGATCCCTCAGCGGAAGCCCGGCTTCGCATTTGAAATAGGGGCGATGGGATCGCCAACTCAGAATTTCTATCGGGACGCCTATGTGAGGCAGGGATACGGTGAGCTGACAGCGGAGGTATTGCGTCTCTGGCTCGACCGGAAACGTGAGGAAGCCGCTGCTTTGATTCCTAACGACTTTGTCCTAAAGGCCAATCTCCTCGGAACCGAGGAAATGGTGAAGGAACGCATCCGCGTTTATCGAGATGCGGGCGTAACGACGATCCGGGCAAACCCAGAGGGCGAGTCGATGGCTGACCGGCTCGACACGCTTGGACGGTTCATGGAGCTGATCAAAGAGGTCGACGCAGAGCGCTAGCTCACCACCTCCCGAGTCAAGGGCTGCTACCAGCAGCATCCGGTAGGCTGCAGGCGTGGCCAATCCGGGGGACCGACCCTTCCGCCTCCAGTCGCTAGCCATCTCGGTCTATCTGCCGACATTCCTGTTCGCGGTTGGCCAGGGAGCAGTAATACCCGCTGTCCCGCTCTTCACCAGAGACCTTGGCAGCACCATCGCCCTGGCCGGGGTCGTCGTGGCGCTGCGAGGGTTCGGGACGATGGCGTTCGACGTGCCGGCTGGGGTGATGGTGGCCCGCCTGGGAGAAAAGTGGTCGATGCTTCTGGCTACAACAGCGCTGGCAGCCGTCGCTGTCGGAGCGGCGCTGAGTCCGGCCGTGTGGATCTTCGCCGTGCTTGTGTTCGTGATGGGTTGCGCCTGGGCGGTCTGGATCCTAGCGCGGCTGTCTTATGTTGCCGAGGTCGCTCCGGTCGAGATGCGAGGCCGGGCCCTCTCGTTCCTCGGGGGCACCAATCGCATCGGGAACTTCATCGGGCCCATCCTTGGTGGGTTTGCCGCCGAGCTGTTCGGACTCGAAGCAGCCTTTTACACCCAGGCGATCCTTGCAGGTAGCGCAGCAGTCGTGCTGATTGCCGTGATGGAGGGCACGGAGGCTCACACGCTCGATCACGACGGATCCGTTTACAATCGGCTCGCCACGATCGTGAAGGAAAATCGGCACGTGTTTCTCACCGCTGGCACTGCGGTCACCGCTATTGGAGCGCTGAGGGCTTCCCGGCAGGCTATCATCCCGCTCTGGGGCGACCAGCTCGGCCTCAGTCCCGGGGAAATTGGGCTGGTATTCGGTGCTTCATCAGCAATAGACATGACGCTGTTCATACCGGTAGGGATGATAATGGACCGATGGGGCAGAAAGTGGACCGGTGTTCCTTGCCTCTTAATTATGTCAATAGGACTCATGCTGGTGCCACTCACTGGAAACTTCCTGGGACTGATGCTGATTGGACTGGTTACCGGCTTCGGGAACGGGTTCGGGAGCGGGATTATCATGACGCTGGGTGCCGACTTCTCACCCTCTCTCGGAAGGGGAGAGTTTCTCGGGATCTGGCGTCTTGTTAGCGACATTGGAACGTCTGCTGGTCCCGCTGTGGTTGGGGGAGTTGCGGGGATCGCGACCCTCGGAGTTGCCTCCGTCGTGACGGGAGGACTGGGCCTCGCCGGGGCCGCCGTGATGGTGCTCTTCATGGCGGAGCCGCTGAAGATGGCCCGCGTTTCAGCGCCCCCTTAGAGGCACACCGATGCGATGCCCGGTGGAAACACGGTGGCTGGCTCCGGCTGGCGGCACCCATCCACCGTTCAACTGCCGCAACCGATTTCTACTTATCGCGCGGGTCGACCACCTTCGAGAGATCCTCGAACCCCCTCGGCACACCCGAGACCTCGACCTTACGAACCTCACCAATGACGTGCTTCGTCCGCTCACGCTGCTCCGGCGTCGAGGTTGGCATCATCATCAGTGACACCCGACCGGCGTACTCGCGGTGTTCGGTCACAAATTCCGGAAGCTTGTCGTAAGTGGACGTCTGCGCAAATATCCGTAGCACCGACTCCGGAATCACGCGCTGCATCTCCTCCCACTGCCCCTTGAGAGAAAGCTCATGAAGCTGCATTCCGAGGTCTTTGAGCCCGTGGAGCTCGAAGACTTCGTGGTAGCTACGGGTCGAGCCGTAGAACGAGATCGGCTGGCGGATGCGCTCCAGGCCCCTCTCGATGTCGGCTTCGGTCTCCCCAAACACGGTGAACCCGCCGCCGGTCAGCTCGATATCGGTCCAGTACCGCCCGCCGCGCTTGAGACCAATGGCAATGTTCGGAATGACGACCTCGCGCATATACTTGTCGGTCATGAAGCCGTGCGGCATCACGCCATCCGCGACCTCGCCGGCGGCCCTCGCCATGGCGTCACCGACGCAGGCCACCATGATTTTCGGTCGCGGGTAATCGATCGGTCCCGGGTTGAAGGTTGGCGTCATCAACGTGTAGTGATAGTGCTTGCCCAGGAAGTTGGGATCCTCACCGTCCTGCCAGGAATCCCAGACAGCCTTCATCATCTGGACGTATTCCTTCATCCTTGGCGCCGCTGGACCCCAGGGCACGCTAAATCGATTCTGGTTGTGCCCCTTAACCTGGCTTCCGAGGCCGATGATGAACCGGCCCTTGCTCAGATGCTGGATGTCCCACGACTCCATGGCCAACACCATGGGGCTGCGTGGGAACGCGATCGTGACCGAAGTCTCAAGCTCTATTCTTTCGGTTGCTGCGGCACCGAGTGCGGCCCCGAGCATCGAGTCGTGAGCCGTTTCGGGAGTACTGGCAAGGTCGTATCCAAGATCTTCCGCTCGTTTGGCCGCCTTGGCGACTCCTGTCAACCAGCCACCACCAAAACCGGTTCCAACTTTCATTCGGCCTGCTCCTGTACCACCCGTCTGGGCGGTTGCAAATCTGCAGGAAGTCTGACTGTGGTCCGGGGAGTGGTCAACCGCCCAGACGAGCGCCACTTCTCGGCGTCTCAGACCCCCGGACAATAGAATCGGCCCGTGCCGCTCTTGCACCTGGTCTCTCGGCGAATCACAGCTCTACGTGAGACAACGAAGCGATGGTCGTCATCTGCACCAGCACGGCGCTGGTGATGCTGGTGCAGGGGCTATTCGGGCCGGTTCTGCCTCTCTATGCTCAATCCCTCGGAGTGTCTGCAGCAGCCATCGGCACCGCGCTCAGTGCCTTCGCTCTTGCCCCGATGCTCTTCAACATTCCGACCGGGCTGGCCGCGGACCGCTGGGGTTGAAGAATCCTCCTGGTCGGCGGCCCTTTGCTCGCCGGATTGGGAAACGTCTTTTCGGGTACCGCCCAGACATTCGAATTGTTGCTTGCCTGGAGATTCGTCGCCGGAATTGGCTCAGCGGTGTACATGACGGCGGCAACCATCTACATCACGGATATCGCCTGCGACGCCTGCACCAGACACCCCAGCGGACGGCCGGAACAAGAAGCAACCGCTACTGTCGAAGCGGTTGCTTCTTGTTCCGGCTTTCTTGCTTACCAGCCTGGTCAGCACAGGCGTGTTCTTCTCGAGGGCTGGACGATGAACAATTCTTCCGCTTTTCAGCGCTGACCAGACCGGGCTCTCGGAGGCCCCGATTGGCATGCTCCTCGCCGTAATGGCCCGGATCAACTTGGTCCTCACGTATCTGGCAAGGGTTATCTTCGACCGATTCGACGCCCGAGCGACCATTCTCCCGAGCCCTCCCGAGCCCTATCGTGAGCTTCGTTGCTTTCGTTCTCTTCGCTTTCACCGAGAACACGGTCGCATTTTCCTCGGTCGCCCTGCACTTGGCCGTCGGAACCGGGTTCCCTCGGTCCAGCGCCCGCAGCCTATGTGGCCGCCATCGCACCGCCGAACCGGCGCGGGGCCGCCATGGGTCTGTTTCGAAGCGTCAGCGAAGCCGGCTTCGTGCTCGGCCCACCCCTCATTGGCTTCATGATCGACGAATGGGGATTCTCGGTAGCCCTGGCGATGAACGGGCTCATTCTGCTGCTGCCGGCGGCGGTGTTTGCGATGCTGGTCGGGAGCGCTCGAGTGGGAACTCTTCGATCCTTGCACTAATCCGCCTAGTCAACACTCAGAGCCTCAGTTATGAGCCGGGCGTTGTAAAGGAGCATTCTATCGATCGTTTCTGCTCCCGAGCCCGGAGGGCCAAGAGTGTCACCGTACAGACCTTCCACGATTGGAAGCCCCGTATCCGACGCCAGCTCGCTCGCAATCTTGGTACTGGCTGAACCCTCCGCAAGGATGGCGACCGCCTGCCCCTCCTCGATTGTCTCGATGAGCCTCGCGATGTCACGGGCCGACGGTTCTGTAGCGGTTGAGAACCCGGGGATCACGATACCGACCAAACTGACGCCGTAACGGTCTAGGAAGTACCCGAGCGAATCATGGTTGGTCACGACCGACTTCCGCACGCTGGGAACCGATGCGAAAGACGTCGCAATCGCGCTGTCGGCGACACGAATCCGGTCCACGAGCGCTGCCAGAGCTGATTCGAACTCAAACCTACCTGAAGGATCGCCCCCCCCGAGGGCGGTAGCCACGGCGGTCGCCATCAAGATCGCGTTATCAGCGTCGTGCCAGGTGTGAGGATCGGGCTCGCCGGACACGGTACGAAGGCGGGAGCCGTCCGTGACAGTCACGGCCCTGGGGTCGTCTGCATTAACGATGCCGCTCAAAAAGTCATCGAGTCCGAGCCCGTGTCTGAGCAGCAGATCGGCATCATCAATGTCTCTTCTCTGGCTGTTCCTGATTTCGAAATCGTGTGGATCGGTGCCGGCCGTGATCAACACAGTGAGCTTGATGCGCTCCCCGCCGATCTCCTCGGCAAGAGAGCCAATGACGGCGGTGGTCGCTACAACACGAAGGCGGTCCGGGCCTGCGGGTTCCGGTCTGTCACCACACGCCGCGACTACGATCAGGGCCGGAAGCAAGAGCACCAGAAAACGAATCACCACGACACCCGCGGGTTGTTGATATCGAGTATCAAGTAGAAACACCAACCTTTGCCAATCGCCCGCTCCAAGAGCTTCAGGCCGCGGGCTTCACTTCACGTAGCGCTCACCGTCCCAGGTAATCCAAGAACCGGAGGCGTCTGTTGTCTGACCCCGGACATCCAATTCGGTCCTGAGTATTTCGAGCTCCTCTTCCGTCGGTGGCTCAAGCACCTCTACCTCGTCTGCCACCAATGGCTTCCACTCGCACTCTTCCAGGATCTCCTCGACTGTCACCCAGGGGACGCGTGCGAGCAGCCGTAGTTTCCGATCGAGATAGTCGTAGACGGCCCAGGGCGTCACAACGCGCCATGGGCCCGTGTCGGATGGGAGCCCGGCCCGCTCCCGGGCACCGAGCGTACCATCCAGGAAGCCCGGAGACGAGATAAAGTCGACCTGGCGAACGAACTTCCGCTTTTCCTGGTCGGTGATCAGAATCGTGCGCCAGCAGCAGGCCGCGATCGTATCGGCTCCACCGGGGCCACCGAAACGGCGCGCGGTATCACTTCCGTATTCTCCAAGAACCGTTGAGTTGATGTTTCCGTGCTGGTCTACCTGAAGGGTGTTGAGCACCCCGTAGTCCATGAAACCGAGCTGTGAATGGATACCGACCGTATTCATCGTTCCCCACGAGAGAGCACGATAGCCCGCGCGCGACGCAACCATTGTCATCATCGGCTCAAACGGCAACATCGGCTCCGGTGCGATCACTCCGTCCTCTGTGATGTACTGGGCGTCGGCAGCGTACAGCTTCTTGCCGAGGAGAATCGAATAGAGGGGCGTGCCCCCGCCGGCCGCCCAGTATGTACGTCCCGGCTCAACCATCCTGGCCACGATGCACATCGCCACTTCGCGTTCCGAAAACGCTTCCGCTCTGATCATGCACTGTAACCCTCCTTGACCACCTCTCGACGCTTCATCTCTAGGAGGCGTTTTATACCTACACCTTTTTCGAGCATCTCCGAGTGTTCGTCAAAGGGAGTGATCCATTTCTCTACGTAGGCATCGACGTTGTCCGTCGAGATGGCTCCGAAGATCTCCATCACACCAGCTGTGTCCGACCCGTAGTCACCCGGGCAGGCGCCAGGGAACCCGCCAAACGGCGATTCCACCACAGCGTCCACCGCGTAGTACGGGATACTCGTCCGACCGGGGTCTCTACGAATCTCCTCGGTATCCACGATCTCTTCGGCGGACACGATCACTTTTCGGGAGGCCAGGGCACACTCCTCATGGGCGATACCGGTGCCAAAAACCCGTGCATTCCCATAGATATCAGCCTGGTTGACGTGAATCACCGAGACGTCCGGATTTAGAGCCGGGACGACTGTTATTGGCTTATTCGTATAGGGATCCCGGATGAGCTTGGCGCCAGAATTCATAAACCCATCAGTGCCCCCGAACGACCTCACCGACGCGAACGGAAGTCCCATTGCACCGGCCTGGAGCCGGGCTGTCATCACGACATTGCTGTACTCGAAGACCTCCAGGCGGCCGTCGCGGACAGCCTTCTGGACCGGCGCTGCGGCGATAAAGAACCCGCAGTCCACCTTCGACACGCAGCCCGCCCCAACGAGCAAAGCGACATCCACATATGTGAACTTGCCCGCTATCCAGAGGTCCTTCTTCTTCTGGCGAATCACCTCGTGAAGGAGCGAGTTGGGGCCCCGCATCAGGTAGTTGCAGTCGTAGGTAAGGTAATCACCGTCCCCCACGAGGCGCTCTACAGCGTCCTTTTCCGACATGAGCTTGGAGCGAAGGGAGCGATCTTTGTTGTCCCTTACCCAGGCTCGAAATCCGTCGGGATCCACGGGGAAGTACGGGCTGTCGCCCTCGGCAAGAATCTCGAGACTACCGATCGATGGGGTGCTCATTCTCAGGAACCTCCAGCGCCGGACTCAGCGAACAAGGATTGTCACGCACATCGCAGCCGCGTCGGAACCGATGGAGCCACCGCCGTTCTGGGCGAGAGCCACCGTCGCGTTCGCGACCTGGCGGTCGCCAGCGCGCCCCTGCAGTTGCTCAGTCACTTCGACGATCTGGGCAATCCCAGTAGCCCCGACGGGGTGACCCTTGCGAAGCAGGCCACCCGAGGTGTTGATCGGGATTCGGCCACCCAGAGTTGTCGCACCCAACTCGACGAGGGGACCGCCTTCGCCCCTGGCGGCATAGGCCAAGCGACTCAGTGGCCGATATTTCGGCGGGAGCCGATGCATCGTGACACTCAACCAAAGCAAGGTCCTCAGGACCAACGCCGGCTTCGCCAAACGCTTCGGCAGCGCACAACTCGACAGTCCCGGGCTCGTTAGGACCATGGTCCCAGCCGGAATGGAGCATGCTCGATGCGACTTTCACCGGCTTTTGATGCCCAGCTCACGGGCCTTTCGCTCGCTCACCAACACAGCTGCCGCTGCCCCGTCGCCGATGGGTGAACACATCGGCCGTGTGAGAGGTTCGGCGATCATAGGGGCGGCCAGCACATCTTCCACCGATAGGTGTTCACGGAATTGGGCTCGGGCGTTGAGCGAGCCGTGAAGTGAATTCTTCGCCGACACTCGGGCCAGCTGCTGCACAGTAGTCCCGTAGCGTTTCATGTGCGCTCGAGCGGCGGATGCGTAGATATCCATGCACATGGAGCGCTTCTCGCCTGCGCCGCTGACGCCTTTTTCGGCCCCGGACTTCTTCGCTGCCTCGGCAAGGCCTCGCTTGATCTCCTCAAGTGCTTCGACATCAACCGACCCACTGAAAGCGCCGAAGCTCTTTCGTTTATCTTCGTGGTAAAGCTTTTCGACTCCGACCGCCAGCGCAATGTCGTAGAGCCCCGCGGACACGAGAGCAGCTGCCTGGTTAAAGGCCGTGGAGGAGCTTGCACAGGCATTTTCGACGTTGATCACTGGAATCTTCCCGATTCCGACAGACCTCAACACGACCTGACCCCTGATCGACTCCTGGCCGGTTACCAGCCCTGCAGCGGCATTCCCGACGAAGGCCGCTTCGATGGCACCGTTCTCCATACCGGCGTCCGCGATGGCCGCCTTGACGCCCCCCCCCCCGAGGACTTTTAGGCCCTTGTCCAGATGTTTGCCGAACTGCGTCATACCGACGCCGGCCACTACCGCATTGAGCTTCATTCATTTCTCGCTTTTTCTTACTGCCCACTGGGTGCCCGCTCAACTCCTGGAACCTGCCCAATCTACATGTTCTCCGCCAATTTCGAAGCAGCGACTAAGCCAAGCAGTTCGTTGTTGCCATCCTCGATCATTGAAGCGCGCGCGTCGCGAAGAAGCTTCTCCACCGGGAACTCCCGCGTAAGACCGTTCCCCCCGAAGATTTGCACGGCCGCGTTCGCGGTCTCGAAGGCCGTATTCGTGGCAACAACTTTCGCCGCGATCGAGTACTCCAACTTCGCCTCATTGAGAGCGTTGCTATAAGCGACCCGGCGGGCCAGGGAGCGAGCCGCTTCGACTTGGGCGAACATTTCGAAAATACGAGATTTAACCCCTTGGTGCTCGATGATTCGTCTTCCGCCCTGTACACGCTGCGTCGCGTATTCGAGCGCATGCTCGAGAGCGGCTCGGGCCACGCCGACGAACATAGTGCTCATACTCGAGTTGGCCCCGGTGAGAATCTGCTCGACCATGGGCGCGTAGTTCTCCTTGCCGACCACCATGTAGCCAGCAGGAATGCGGACTTCATCGAAGAAGATCTCCCCTTGATTGAGTGCCCGCTGCCCCAGCTTGTCCAGTGGCTTCCCCTTCGAAACGCCTGGCAGGTCAAGGGGCACCACGCAGACCCCGCCGGAGCGAATCCCTTCGGAAGGTTCGATGTTGCAGAACAAAGCGGCGACCGTGGATATAGTCCCGTTGGACACCCAGGCTGACTTCTGGCCGCGGATCACATATTCGTCACCGTCGCGGGTTGCGATACAGTCGACCCGCGACGACGAATCGCTGAAATGGGGCTCTGTCAGCGCAAGCTGGTCCGATCCGTGATTGGGCTCGGTGATGGCCCAGCAGCCAACTTCAGTGTCACCTCCGTTCACGTAACGTTCGATGAGATCCGGGCGCTGTGACATAAGACAGAACATCCGGTGAAAGCCCGCGACGCCAAGGCTAATTGTCAGCCCGACATCTCCCCACCCCAGCTCTTCGCTCACCATCACCCGCACTCGAGTACGTTCGGCGAGAGTCAGCTCCTTCGTGGCGCCGTCTAAGTCAGCCAGTCCGGCTTCTCGGTAGCTCGCGAAAGTGTCCCAAAGGATCGAATCCGGGCGAATCACGAGCTCCGGATCGTGGAGCCGATCGAGCTCCCGCCCCGCCGGTCGGAGCACTTCCTGGGCGAACTGATGCGCCCGGTCTCGGATAGTCTTTTCAACGTCGGAAAGCCCCGTTTCGATATCGGTCAGCACCATGGCACCTCCGGGCGACCGGGACGCTTTGGCCGCTCCCGGCAAGCTGCTATGACCCCGATCATGCACTTGTTGACCGAACAAGCGATAATGTAGGCATCCCCGTGCTCTGCGCGGAATCTTGGAGGACCCATGTTTGCACCATCGCTCAATGTCGACCTCGATCAGCTGAAGTCTGACGAAGCCAAGGACAAGGGGAAGACTGCGAAAAAGGCGACCCGCAAAGGAGCTCGCGCTCGGACGAAGAAGAGCGCAGACGCCAAGAAGTAGCGAACCAAGACCCATCTGAACGAGCGCGCGCGCGCGCACACCTTCGGGCCGTCGCTCTATGCGACGGCCCGCTCAGATGGTAAGCGCCTACGTTGCGAGGGTGCTTCTTCAGATGGCACACTCGCCTGGGCCAATTTCGAACTCAAAGTCCGGCCCGTGCGGGCCGGACTTTCCGTCGCCGCCGAAAGTCGCCGGGCGGGAGCCTATCGAGCGGGTGGAGGTAAACCAAAATGGCCAACACAGCCCAGTCAGAAATAGTTGCCAACAGCGGTGCCAAAGGCCTGCTGGAAGTCCGGGACTCGGGGTGGAGCGAGGTCGAAGAGGCCGAGCTTGCCCTAGAACCAACTCCGCTTGAGAAAATACCGTCCGCTTACGTCCAGAGGTCCTGGGCAAGCCGAAATCACGGCTTTGTGAAGTCGGTGAATATGGCAGCTGCGGTCGTCGGAGACGACCTGTTGGTGCGGCTTCGCTGGCGAGCACCAGACCCCAAGATGAACATCACGGACATCAACGTTTATCCCGACGCCTGCGCCCTCCTTTTTCCACTGGACAGCAAGGACGCTGACCTGGGAACGATGGGTAGCCGCCAGCAGCCAGCGTGTGGCTGGCACTGGCGCGCAGGCGCCGACTCAGCCTTCGTTATCACAGCCCAGGGACTGGGCAGCGTTGCGCGCGTGGCCGACCAGGGACTGGAGGCGTCCGCAGCCTGGGCGGGCGACGAATGGCACGTTCTGTTCCGCCGCCCAATCTCGGACTCTCACCCGGCTATCACGGCCGGAGCGTCCGTTCCCGTTGGGGTTGCGGTTTGGACCGGCACACTCGAAGAGCGTGCCGGTCTGAAGTCTCATTCGCCTCAGTGGCACAAGCTAACGGCCAGTAATTAGTTCGGGGGAATTCAGATGACCAACAACGGGACTATCCAGCGCCAACTGGCTATGGTTTTCGACCTGAATAAGTGTCTCGGCTGCCAATCCTGCACTGTTGCCTGCAAGACGCAGTGGACCAGCGAGCTAGGCATGGAGGCCCAATGGTGGAACGTGGTCAACACGATGCCCGGCCGAGGGACCCCACGTGACGTGTTCGAGCATGGCGGGGGCTACGACGGTGACGGGCTTCCTATTCCGGGACGATTCCCAAGCGGCCGCGAGTTCGGCGAGGCTTGGGGATTTGATCATGTCAACGTGTACTCCTCCCCAGCCGGAGCCAAAAAGCCGATGCAGCCCCTCGAGCACGACGGCGAGAGCCCTTCCTGGGGACCGAACTGGGACGAGGACATGGGCGGTGGTGAATACCCGCATTCCTACTTCTTCTACCTCCAGCAAATTTGCGCCAACTGCAACAAGCCTGCCTGCCTGGAAGCCTGCCCGCGCACAGCGGTCTACAAGCGCACGGAGGACGGAATCGTCCTCATCGACGAAGAGCGCTGCCATGGCTACCGTTTCTGCGCCGAGGCCTGCCCCTACAAGCGGGTGTACTTCAACCAGCAGCGCTACGTGGCTCAAAAGTGCATCTCCTGCTTCCCACGCCTCGAAGCCGGGGTTGCTCCCGCCTGCGTACGCCAGTGCCCGGGTCGCATTCGGCATATCGACTACCTCGACAACCAGGACGGTCATATTCACAAGCTCGTAAATGAGTGGAAAGTGGCGCTCCCTCTCCGACCGGACCTTGGTGTAGAGCCGAACGTTTACTACGTTCCGCCCCTATCTCCGCTCGCCTTCAAAGAGGATGGCGAGTTCGACCATGACGAATCACGCATCCCCATGGACTACCTGCGCGAGATGTTTGGCCCAGACGTAGGCCACGCGCTGGAAGTCCTCCAGGCAGAGCGAGAGAGAGTCACTGCGGGTGGTGAGTCGGAGCTGATGGATATCCTCATCTCCCGCAACTGGGATAACCTTCTGGGTCCGTTCACGGCGAACCCCGCGGACCTGAAAAGACCACCCAACCGCTAAGTCAGCTAGTGTCCGAAGCCGGTCCCTAAGTATCGGGCCACGCCCGTTCCAGCAGCATGCCGCCGCTCCTTGTCACCACCGAGGACAGCGGCCGCGTCCTCTTTGTGTCTAAGAGAGGTCGAGCCTGCCGTGGGCTCCTTGAGTCGATTAGGGCAGCTTCGCTTGGAAGAGCGAATACGAGCCGAGCTTACCCGATCAGGTAAATCATTCCGTTCGCGTCGGATGACGCCATCACACCCGTCCGGTAGCGTCCGTCAACGAAGCGAGCGGTGTGAGATTCGTCGGCGCAAAAAAGGGCCGGTGAAAATGCCGTTACCTCGGCCGATTCAACAAGCTCCCAGAGTGCCTGGATTGGGGCCCCGGTGCGCGGGTCAGCAGGGACCACGTGCATATTGGTAAGCGGAAGCCCGATCGATTCGTCCAGGTACCAAGAAGAATGCGAGGCAAATATCGGTCCGGTTTCGCCGGTTCCGTAAACAGTCAGGGCCGGACACTCAAACGAGCGGCCCACTCTGCGACGCGAGTCCGGATCGAACATCGCAGGGGCTGAGAGCATGAAGCCCTCGAGAAGGCGCCGCGCGTCCCGCGTGGCCCGTTTCGCGTCCCGGGTCCACTGATAGACGCTTTCCAGGTCGTCGAACGCGAAAGCAGTTTGTTCAGCGACCATAGTCCTGACGGTCTCCTCCGGATCGCCACCCTCAGGGGCCAACACCGCGGGGGATAGTGTCAGTAGTGGAGAAATGAGCGAAAGCAGTCCCTCCCAGCGCGCCATCGGAAGTGACACAAGCCAGGGTCGCTGAGGAGCTGCTTCGATGAAGGTTACGAGAGATAGCGCTGAAGCAAGGATAGAGCGGTGTGAGTGGCTGACCTCGCCCGTGACGCCAGCGAGGCTGATAGCTGGTTGCCGCATATCCGCCGCACCATCAAATGCCGGCCCCCCACCTGATCCTGGGGTGTCAGCAAGCCGTACGAACGTCCCACCTTTGAGTGCAGCAAATAGCGTGATCACAGAGTCAACAGTTGCCCTGCCGCCGATCTCGACAGTGGTTCCCGGAGAGTGACTCGCGGCGGCCAAATCTACTGCTTCCTTGAGCTGAGAGGTAGTCAATCGAATGTCGCCGGCGATGAGGGCGAGCTCCTCCGGTTGAACGCGGGCGGGCCTGTCAATGCACAGCTCGCCAAGTGAGTAAGGGGGGACTCCAATCACTCTTGGTACACCCTGGGGCCAGTACCAGGATGGCGTGATCGCGATGGTCTTCGGCACTGTCTCGCTCCTTACTGACTAAATGAAACCACCGGCATTAAGCGACGCGCCCAGACCGATCGCAACAATGCCAAGAATAAGTTCGAACTTCAGTATACGGTCCATCGTCTGGATGGCCTGTCCAACCCGCTGCCGTTCGAGTTTAATCTCGTCCTTCGACATGCTGGGGTGGGAACGCCGACGCTGTGCGGGATGGGCCCAGAAGGCCATGGCGCAGACAGCAAACAGCAGGGCAAACCAGGCGACAGCGAGAACCAGAAGCGTCCTCCCATACTCATCCCCAAGGTCGAGGGCAGGGTTGCCGATCCGGCCCGCCAGCTCAGCATCGTCGATGCTGAGCAACATCAGCAGCCCGGTCGCACCGGCAGCCAGGAGCGCGCCGAGCGCCACCCATCTATAACGCATCCCGGCGTTCTTGCAGACTTCTGCTACCTGGGATGGCGGCATCGTCCTCTGGGCGTGCCGCAACACCCATTCCATCGTCAACGCGCCGCCGACATGCACCGACCACGAAGCTGCATGGAGCCAAGCGAGAAGTTCGTCCATTTCACAGGAATCCGCCCAACTTCAGGGACGCACCGAGGAAAGCGGCGATCAGGGCGAGCACGATATCCACTCTGGTCAGAATCTCGACATACCGCGCGGCCTGCATTTGCGTGTCCTGGCGTGCGGCTACGCGCTGGGCCGTCACGCCTGCCTGCATCTTGCCGGCAAGCCGGGGACGCAGAACGAAAGTAATGAGCAGGCCGTTGATGACCAACAGAATGAAGATCAGCAGCATGGCCGACAGTGTCCGCCCATAGCCGATTCCCCAGTCGAAGAAATCGTCGAAGCGCCCTGATCGCCAGACCCGGAGCAAGCCGGTAACGATTATGAATACCAGTGATCCCCAGACGAGCCACAAGAAACGGTCGGCGCTCTTTTGCCCCATGACCTGGGCCTGCGCAGGGGGAATCGTCCTCTGCGCGGGATTGAGCACAAACTCCATCGCGACCGCGCCACCGATGTAGGTCGCGATGGCAACGTCGTGCAGGAAGGCCAAGAAAATCCTCTCAAGCAGTTCACCGTTCGTGATAATCAACCACTCCACCTAACTAACCACTCCTCTCTGTAGGATCTGCTTCGCCCGCATGCCAGTTGCGGAAATGCTCAGCGATTTGCGACGTCACCAAGTAAGGCTCGTTGTCATACTCGGTGTGGAACCGCCGGTAGTAGTCCAGGTCTACGTGATGAACCTGGCAGGAGAACTTCGCTCTCACGGGGCTGACCAGACCTGGAGCAACTCCATACTTCTCTGCGACGTACCGAACAGTGTCGATCGTCGCTTCCACCACCCAATCCGGGATGTGCGTGCGGGGGTGCTCGAGCACCGCCTCCAAGGCTTCCTCCCGGAAGGGGCAACCACTCTGAGTAGACCAGTTATCCTCTCGCGACAGATGTGCGCCACGCCTGTAGCGTAGGTCGACAACACGATGAACGAGGTCTTCAGCAGTCGGCAGCCAGGGCGAGGGCGTCGCACAGGCCTCGAACACTTCTGGGAGGCCGATGCAGGATGTCGTGCGACTCGGATTCCGATCGAGCTCGCGTTCGACGAACTGGAATCCCAGCCCGACCGCAACCTCCGGATAGGCGCCGAGAACGAGATCGTCCGAATATCCGCCCATCGCCCATGCACCGAGCCCGAGCGCCTCGCAGGCGAGCCGCATGTTTTGGACGCAACAGGCCACTTCACTCGCGTGCAGCAGCAGAGCGAGTTCGTCGAAGGTGGGGATTGGGAAGCCAACTTCGAGGAAGCCCGGCTTAATCCAAGCATCGCAGCCGGCCGGCTTGTCGTCATCCGGATCTTGGAGGTAGAACCCTCCGAACTGGTAAGACGATAACAAGAGGTTTACCCACTCGAGCCCGACGTCACCAACCGGGAGGAACCAAGTACTCCCCGGCCTGTTTGAGTTGTACTGCAGGGCACCCATCGTATTGACATTGTGCGTCCCGGGAGGGGCTGTCCCCCAGCCGACGTCTGGACGAGCGTCCGATAACTTGGTCCGGCAGTTCCGGTGCCAGTGGAGTACCTTCCAGTAGTCATCCGGGCTCTTAATCTCGATTGGAGCATTCCGCTCGGGGCCCGGTGCATATAGCCACGTACCTTCGTCGTTGACGACGACAAGCTGGACCGCGTGGTCATTGCTCGAGCCGGGGACTGTGCGACCTGCCCAGTAAAGCAGGCTCGAGAGATCTCCCTCGGTCGGGATATCAGCGGCGACAGCTCCGTTGGGGCCGATTCCGGCCCAGGCAACAAGCGCCTCCTCAACCTCCGTCAGCGGTACCGCTGGATGCTGAGACGAGTATGAGAGGGGGCCCTGGCGCTGCTTCACCGGTTGTCGACTCGACCAATCGAATATCTCCTCTTCGCCCGTTTCCGACTGATATCCCAAGCCGATACGACGCGTTCGTAGAGTAGAGAGCGCTGAGAAGATTGAAGAAGGTTCGTCGAACGCTCTCGCGATCGCTGCCTGCTCTTCCGGGGTAATTGTCAGCGGTGAATCTGCGGTCGCCTTGGGCCGCCCTGGCCACGTCATGCCTTCTGTACCTCCACAAATACACCTCTATCGGCAGGCACCGGCTGCCAGCCGAACGGCAAGTATCGAAGATGACCGTATCGACCTACTAGGTGTAACCACTTCACCATGCCAGGCTCCACTTCGTTCGCTCCTTTCCAGCCCGGGAACATGTGCGGCTCCCAGCCGTTGTACACAATTAGCTGGCCGGGACGCACGAGCGGCGAAACACGGCATCGGATGCTGTAGGAGCCACGATCGTTGCTCACTTCGATCAGATCACCATCTGATATGCCTCTCGGCCCGGCGTCTTTGTCCGAGACAATCCCGAGTGGCTCTCCTCTATGTGTCCCTGCGAGAACCTCGTTACCCATCGAGACGGCATGAACGGTCCATCGCGAGTGCCCGCTCGTGACAAACAGCGGGTAGTCTCCGCCCATCTGGGGATTTTCCTTGTGTCGGGGCAGGTGCTCGTCCGCCTCTATGAACCAGGGATGGTCGATGTAGAACTGCGCCCTCGAAGTGAGGGTCGGGAACGGAACTCCGTCGTTGACGTGCCACTCGTAGGCGGTAAGAGTGCGGTCCGGTTCAACATCCGCAGCCAGGGATAACCCCGGGGCGAACATTCCG
>DASCML010000125.1:0-23866 GCA_036010925.1 Dehalococcoidia bacterium
CCTTCGGGTGTTTCGCCTTCACGGAATCTGCATCGAGTCCCATTGTCCTGAGCTGAGGGTCGGCAAGATTGGTAATCATCACGTCAGAACGCTCGAGGAGCTTTGCCAGCACCTCGACCCCGTCCGGAGACCGGAGGTCGAGAGCGATGGATTCCTTGCCGCGATTGTCCACCTGGAATGCGAGGTCCTCGCCGCCGCTGCCAGCCTGAAACCCCGAGCCGCCGAGCCGGTAGCCACGATACGGGTCACCGTTCACGTGCTCTACATGGATAACGCGAGCACCGAGGTCGGCGAGTACCGCCCCAGCGGCGGGGGCGGCGATGTAGTTTGCCACCTCGGTCACAAACAGATCGGAAAGCGGACCTTCGGCCATTGGAATCTCCTTATCGTCGGACCGGGCCTCATCAGCTCGGTCCTGAACACCTCTACTCAGGCGGGCCTATGCGCTGGCCGTACTCGGACGAGAGTTTCTCACGGTAGTCTTCGTCAACCACCGCTCCGCGCTTGCGAAGCTCCGAGGGCGGGATGGGCGGCGGCCGCCGGCTCTCGCGCTTTGGCCGCGTCCCGATAGCGCCCTCTTCCTCGAGGACGTTGAGCTCAGCATCGCTCAGGCCGAGTACGCCCCCCAGCACCTCACGGTTGTGCTCGCCTAGCGTTGGCGTATGGGAGCGGGCTTGTCGCGGAATTGATGAGTAGTGGGCCGGGACCTGGCGAGGGAAAATTCGAGCCCCGACCACGGGATGGTCGATCACCTCGAAGTAGTCACGCGCCCGAAGATGCTCATCGAATAACATCTCACGCGGATCAAGAACCGGCCCCGCCGGTACTCCGGCATCAAGAAGCGCCTGCGCGGCCTCCCAGTGGGAACGCTGCGAGGTCCACTCCTCGATGAGCGGCCGCATCTCGTCCTGATTCTCCCAGCGCTTGAGGGTATCGGAAAACCGATCTTCGTTCGTCCACGCCGGAGAATCGAGCACATTGCAGAATGCTCCCCAATCGCTCTCGCCGCGCACTGCAATGGCGACCCAGCGGTCCTCCGCGCCGTCGTCCTTGCATTTGTAAACGTCGTGCGGGGCCATACTGGAGTCACGATTCTCGACGGGTCCCCACTCTCGACTGTTCATCGTGAGGTCGATCATCGCCTCGCCGATGGTGGCGAGGGCGGCCTCGCGGCCTGAGACGTCGATGTACTGGCCCTTGCCGGTGCGCTCGCGGTAGTGGAGTGCGGAAATGATTGACAGGGCACCGGCGGTCCCCAGGATCCAGTCACCGTAGCCAGTGGATGATTGAACCAGCTCGCCGTCGTCATATCCGGTGATGGCGGTCAGGCCGGCCATGGACTCCATTGCGGGGTAATAAGCCGCCCAAAGGCGCCGTGGTCCCTCGGCCCCAAAGCCGGACATAGAAGCCATGATGATCCCGGGATTCAGCTCTTTGAGGGCTTCGTAGTGCAGGCCGAAGCGGCGCATGGTCGCAGCGTTGTAATTCTCGGCCACTACGTCGCAGTGGAGCACGAGCTTCCTGAACAACTCGATTCCGGTCTCGGATGTGAGGTCGAGAGTGATGTCCCTTTTCCCGACGTTGAGGCGGTGGAAGTACGCAGCCCTTTCCCACGGGAGGTCCCCGGGATCCAACTCAGCGAAGTTGATTTCGCGCGTGGGAATATCTGGCCGAGTGACGGCTTCAACTTTGATTACCTCGGCTCCGAGGTCGGCAAGGTACATCGTTCCAATTGTTCCGGCGTATGCCCGTGTGAGGTCGAGGACACGAATACCTTCCAGGGGTAGCTTAGCCATGATCAAATCACCCTCTGCTCGCGGAGCCGCGTAAGTTCCGTAGAACTCAGGCCCAGGTCATCGCCCAGGACTGCCTGGTTCGACTCACCCTGCTGTGGCGCCGGCCCAGTCCGCCAGGGAGTTTCAGAGAGACGCATCGGCGCCCCGGGAGCCGTCACCTTGCCGGCCACGGGATGATCGGTTTCGACGAAGTAGTTGCGTGCTTTGAGATGGGGCTCTTCGAGCAGTTCAGCGGGGCGCAGGGTGTAGCTGAATGGCATGCCATGCTCCTGGGCACTTTCAACTATTTCCGCCCGCGTTTTGCCCTGGAAATAGGGTTCCATGAACTGCTTGTCGAACTCTTCCGCTCGCTGGGCTCGCAGTGTGTGATTCTTGAAAAGTTCATGCTGTGCCAACTCGGGATCACCGAGCATGGCCGCAAGCTTCTTAAGGCCGCCTACGCCTGGCATCACGTCCACGAAACCGTCCGCTGCCTCGTATCGCCCCTGGCCACCTCTGCCGCGTGCCGAGGGGGGCCGGCGAACTTGGTGCACCACGCCGGTATAGGAGTAGGTCGTAGGGGAAGCGAGGTCGTTGCCGGCCGCCGCTTCCATAAGGGAGAGGTCTATGTACTGGCCCTCACCCGTCTTGTCCCGGTTGTAGATGGCGGCAATAGCCGAGATGAAAGCAACGCGCCCGCCGATATACATGCCCTGGTAGCCGCCCATCTTGAGAGGCCTGCGGTCCTTGATGACCCGGTCGCCAAGGGTCCCTGAGATAGCCCCCAGCGTGAGCTCAGTGACCGGATAATCGCGGTACGGCCCGGTCTGGCCAAAGTTGGTCAGTGATAGATATATGAGCTTCGGGTTTGGTGCCCGGAGGTCCGCTTCCCCCAGCCCAATGCCGGGCAAAGTACCGGGCACGAAATCTTCGACAACAACGTCGAATCGCGCCGCAAGCCGCCTGAGAATGTCCCGGCCTGTATCGCTCTCGAGGGAGAGACTGACGCTCTTCTTACCGCCATTGAGATAGAGGAAAGAAGCGCCGGTGTCCGGGTTGGGAACATCATCCTTGAACGGCCCCAGTCCACGGACAGGATCGCCGGGGCCAGGCGGTTCGATCTTGACCACATCCGCGCCGAAGTCCGCGAACCACTTGGTGCAGTACGACGCTGCGAGTCCTTGAGATAAATCAAGGACTCGCAGGTCGTCGAGAGCTCCATCAGCCATGGGCCTAAGCTCCGATCAGTTGCTCAAACAGTGCTACGCCAATCATTCCACCGGGAAGGTCAGCTTGTTCGGATCGGCCTTCGACGGGAGGAGTACCTCGGCGTTGCCAGCGGTCACGCGAGTACCGAGCTGGTTGTCGTTCCAGACCTCGATATCGACGATGTTCTTCCCATCTTCCTGGCGCTTTTCGAACACTCGGCCGTAGCACCACGTCGTGTCACCCATGATGTTGAACGATGGGAAGCGGATCTGCAGCTTGTGAAGGAAGCCGTGGTCGCCAGCCCAGTTCGTAAGCATGTGAACCGTCCAGTTGATCCGCTGGTAGCCGGCGTCGTAGGCACCGGGTAGCCCGAGATACCGCTGGCAGCGTTCATTACTGTTGTGGATAACGACCGGTACTTCAGGAATTCCCCACTCGTTGACAAAGGGGAGTCCAGGGTGCCTCTCGAACAGCTTGAACACGTTTGCGTTGGTGTGCGACCAGTCGCCCGGCTCGCCGCGGGCATACATGCCACCACCACCACCTTCGCCGACGCCGCGCTGCGCCTGGCTAGTCGGACCTTTGACTACGAACGGCAGTTCCTCACCAACCTCCACGTCTTCCCAGAAGCGAGGCTTGTCGCCACGACGCACTTCCTTGTCGTAGTCGGCCTTGATGTTCATCAGATCTTCAGGGCTGTACTCGGCAAGACCGCGCATCTTCTGGTTCTTGGCGATTGACTTGGACGTCTTGCGCTCAGCCCGATGCCACGAGGTGAACATCGTTCCGATGATTTCACCTTTATCGTTCTTACCTGTGTTGATGTACTCCTGGATCACGGCCTCGCCACTGGTCTGGCTCTTAGCCTTCCGAACTTCGGTGAGCACGCCCGTGCTTGTTAGATAGTCACCCAGCTTCAAAGGCCGCTTCCACTCCAAGGTCGTGCCCCTGAACCAGGCATGGAGACCCGGCATTCCGTCGCGGGCCGCGTTGGTGACCTCTATCCCGGTCATGACCCACGGCGGAGCGATGAGGGTTCCGTAAGGAGACTTCTTCGCGTACTCGTGGTCCAGATAGATCGGGTTGTAGTCGCCCTGGGACATGGCAGTTCGGCGGATGCGGCCCGCCGTCATCCGCATGTCCTCCAGCTCCCACTGCTCGACGTCACGCTTTCGCTCGATGCCGATGCGGCTGGCGAGCTTCTCGACGGACTCATCTGTGATCCGCCCGTAGTTTGGGTTCTTGTGTTTAAAACCGTAACCGGTGGTCAGGTTGTCAGATGCTTGCTCTGTCGACATGTGATTCTCCTTAATTGTCCGAGTTACAAGCTTACCGCGTCGGCAGGACCATTTCGGCGGTCCCGGTCGTTATTCGCTCATCCAGCTCGTTCTCCTGCCACACTTCGAAGGTGACAATGGCCTTGTCGCCCTCCTTCCGCTTTCCGGTCACACGACCGTAGCTGCGGGTGACATCGCCGACCATGTTCTGGATCGGGAACTGGAGATCCATGCTGTGAGGGAAGCCCGCATCGCCCGACCAGTTGACCAAGGCCTGAACCAGATAATGCACGTGGTCGGTGTTCTCCTCAAGTGAACCTGGGAGGCCACCCCAACGCTGTGACCTGTGATGAACCCAGTCCACGGCCATAATGGGCTCAAGCGAACTGTTCTCGTTCTCGAAGAAGAGCTCAGGGCGCTGCTCCATCGACTCGAAACCTAGCTTCATGCCCCAGTACCAAACGCTCCCGGAGCGGCCAACATATTTGGTGCGCGTGGTCGGGCCCTTAAGAACATGGTCTAGTTCTTCGCCCTCTTTGACATCGTCCCAGTACAGCGTGTCGGCACCGCGCTGCTCCTCTTCTTTGTACTCCGCACCGAGAGCCTCGATCTGCTCTTGGCTCCACATGTACGCGTCCTCGCGGTCGCCAAACAGTGCCCTCTGAGCTCCCGAGCCCCTTTCAAAGAAGTGCCAATCGAGGACCGCTTTGCCGACCAGTCTGCCATCCAAGTTCCTGATTTCGGTTGTCACGACCTGCGAGACTACACGCCCCTCCGACGGATCCTTCGTGATCTCTTCAACTGAAGTGATCACGCTCTCCGGGAGAAGAGTGTCGCCCATCTTCAGCGGACCGTCCCACTCCACCTTCGCCGAGGAGAGGATGTTGAACGTTCCCTGGATCGCGTCGGTCTCGGGATTGAACTGCTCGTAGGAAAGAATGACCGCTGGCGGAGCGATCAGCGCTCCCCAGGGTGACTTCGCTGCATGATCTGGGTCCATGTACAGAGGCCGCATGCCACCGTTGATCACGGACCAGCTTCGGATCTGGCTCCTGAGTATCTTGGCGTCCGCGAGTTCCCACTCTTCGTAAGCCCGCTTCCGTGTTTCACCCACGCGCGCTTTGAACGCTGCGAGCGCCTCGTTTGTGATTGTGCTCGTAATTCCAGTGGTCGCTGCCATTTTCACCTCCATGGGCCCGTCAGGGCCTGATCTGCCTTCCCTAACTGAATTCGGGGAAGATCTTCTCGCTAATGAGCTTCTTGTCCCCTCCGATCGACACAGCATGGACTCCCAGAGCCTCATACCGCTTCAGTTCTTCAACAACCATGTCAAGCGTTCCGCAGAAGATACTCGATACGAACCGCTGATAGATAGGATGATCCCTAGTTGCCCCGTAAACGTGCCGGCCATTGTCATCGACAAGATAGCCGTAGCCAAGTATGTGCTCATCGTAAAAGTTATCGAGGATCATCTGCCGCTGGTCCTCAGCCTCTTTCACCGTCGCACCAATCGCGATGTCCTTCTGGCAGGCGACCATGAGCTGGTCGTCTGTGAAACCCGCCTCGTTTCCGGTCTTGCGATATTCGGCAACCATCATCTCCGTTCGTTCGAAAGATGAGTTGGCCAGCCAGTATGGGAAGCCGTTGCGTCCGGCGCGCCTAGCAGCAATCGCAGATGTGCCCCCGAGGTACCAGCATGGAATCGGCTGCTGGACCGGCCGCGGATAAATGGCCGCATCCTCATAGTGGTAGTTCTTGCCCTCGTAAGAGAACTTCTCTCGAGAGGTCGCCAGCTGGATGATATTGATAGCCTCAGCCGTCCGTGCACCGCGGGTCTTCTTCTCATAGCCGAAGCCATCGAACTCGTACGGCCTGTACCCCATTCCCAGGCCCATCAGGGCACGACCGTTCGAGATCACATCCAGCGTAGCCGCGTATTCGGCGGCCTCGAGAGGGTCGTAGAGCGGCTGGAGCATCGCACCGGTCCGGAGCTTGATCTTCGATGTGACGGCTGCGGCGGATGCAAGTACCTGTAACGGGATCGTGCAGAAGCCGTCGTACATGAAGTGATGCTCGGCGGCGCCGTAGGCATCAAAGCCGAAATCCTCGGCCACCTTCGCCTCGCTAATGTAGGACTCGAATCCGTCTGGCAGGTTGCTGGGAAACATCCGGGACTTAGCCAGTCCGCCACCGCTGGTCCAGAACTCCATCGCGCGCTCCTTTCTCTTGTTGTTCGGACCCGTTGGGCTCTCAGGCCTGCAACATTGGCTGCACTTCGCCGGCAAACTTGAGAAGCAGATCTGTACGACCGGTCTGCTCCGCGGTTCGCCGCCAGACGAAGTGGGAAATGCCCGTTTGAGTCTTGATCGTTCGGACCATGTTCACGAGGTCCTCGGATGATCCGGCGAGGGTGGACTCCGTGGCAGATCCGTCGACCTCCACTCGACGCTCCAGCGTCGGTTCGACCGCTGACCGGCGTTGGCCAGCGGCGTCGGCTATTGCCCTGTAGCGGGCAAGCCGTTCTACGGCCTCAGTCGTCGGAATATCGGCTCGCACGAACGGGGAAACACTGTTGCGCGCGGCCCACTCGAGCGTCGCGTCGTCATCGATCTCGACGGAGACCGGCGGCGCGACCGCATAGGGCTTGGGGGTGATGGCGAGGAAATCCGGGGTCGCCGGGCCCCATTCCCACTGAGGCACGTACTTGTCGTGCTCAGTCGGTTCGCTCGGCCCGCGTGGCGCGGACTCCGGGGTATGGAGCGGAAAACGAACATACTTGCCACTGTACCGGAATTCGTCGGCGCTCCAGGCGGTCTGAACAAAGTCGATCGTCTCGTGTACATGCTCAGGATCGGCCCCATAACGACTGCCGGCCGCAAAGCTAATCCCGGCACGTCCTTTCGAGAACAGGTCGACTATCACAATCTCTTCGGCGAGCCTGACGAAGTGATGGGTCGTCACATGCATCGAAGAAGAACGCAACTGGATGGCTGTGGTCCTCGCCGCGGCGGCCGTCATAAACGTGGACGGGCTCGAAATGGAAACGGCACTGTCGCGCGTCTCGTCCACCCAGGCGCTGTCGTAGCCCTGTCCGTTCGCGACTCCGATTTCATCCAAGACCGCATTCCACGCGTTCACGGGGTCCTTGTCCTTCGCGAGGTCCCAACTAAGGCCAGTTCTCATCGACTTTCCTTTCTACACACCGTGGACCCGCCTAGTCTTCTCGAAATTCAGGGAGAATGTTCTCCGCCCAGAATTTCTTGTTGCCACTCGCAGTCACGGCATGTACGCCAAGCGCCTCGTAGCGTTTCAGTTCCTCTATGACGAGATCCAGGGTTCCGCAGAAGATGCTCGACATGAATCTCCGGTAGATGGGGTGATCGCGGCCGGCGCCATAGATGTGCTGGCCGTCTTCGTCGACTAGATACCCATACCCAAGGATGTGCTCGTCGTAATTATCGAGCCTGAGTTCTTTCAACTCCTCGGCCTCTTTCATCGTCTGGCCGATGCAGACGTCCTTGTGGCAGGCCACCATTAACTGGTCGTCTGTGAAACCGGCCTCATGCCCTGCCTTCCGGTATTCATTGACCATGACTTCGGTCCGCTCAAAGGACGAATTCGCAAGCCAGTAGGGAAAGCCGTTTCGGCCGGCCCTCCGGGCAGCGATCTCAGAGGTGCCTCCCAGATACCACGTGGGAATCGGGTTCTGGACCGGCTGCGGGTAGATGCTGGCGTCCTCGTAGTGGTAGTGCTTGCCCTCGAAGGAGAACTTTTTTTGGGAGGTGGCCAACCTGATAGCCTGGATGGCCTCTGTAGTCCGGGCGCCGCGTGTCTTCTTTGCGTATCCAAAAGCATCGAATTCGTAAGGGCGGTAGCCGACGCCCAGCCCCATCATTGCCCTCCCGTTGGAAATCACATCCAGGGTCGCCGCGTACTCGGCGGCCTCGAGGGGGTCGTAGAGAGGCTGGAGCATGGCGCCCGGGATGAATTTAATGTTTGTGGTGACCGCCGCCGCAGCAGCCAGCACTTGCAGCGGTGTCGTCACAAACCCGTCGTACATCATGTGGTGCTCGGGACAGGTGATGGCGTCGAAACCCAACTCGTCAGCGAGCTTGGCCTCCTCGACCACCGACGGGTAACGAGCCGGAAGGCTGGAGGGAAACACGCGTGACTTCGAAAGCCCACCCGCGCCGGTCCAGAACTTCATAATTACTCCCTGATTGCCGTTGTTCTAGATTTCGAGGGCTACGCGCATCGCATGCTGTGTCGCTTCGTACATACCGCGGGGCACCCAGGCCGAACCCACGAGGAACCGCTCAGGGACTTTACCCTCAAGACCCTGGTAGAGCTTGGGGTCTGGCTCAGAGCCGTAAACAAGCACGACCGTATCGAATCCCTCGAAGATCTGCTCGAAACCAGTGTAGGCAGACGAGAAGAACAACTTTCCTCCGTCGATGCTCGCAAGGCGCAGGCCGTGATGGATCTTCACATCGCCCTGCTCGAGGCGAGCCATCATCGCTCCGATGGAATAGCGATCCACTTCGCGGCCCACATTTAGCCACTTGTGGAAGATTTCGACAGACTTCCCTTTGTCGGCGATGTAGTCCGCTACGTTGATCGTCTCGGTGTGATCCTCGGCACCAATCACCGCCACCCGGTCCCCGACCTGGGCCCGGTTCTCGAGCACGTCCCAACCCTGGACAACGTTATCCGCATCAACGCCGGGAATGTCCGGCGTAATAGGCACCGAGCCCGTGGCACAGACCACGGAATCCGGATTGAGTGCGAGGATATCCTCGACGGTAGCCTCGGCCCCCGTGCGGACCTCGACTCCCAGCTTGTTAAGCTGGTTCTCTTCGTAATAAATGAAGTCTTCGAACGTGTGCCGGCCGGGGGCTTTGCTCGCTATTCGAACTTGCCCGCCGAGATTTCGGTCCCGCTCGAAGACGATGACTTCGTGCCCACGCTCGGCCGCGATACGGGCTGTTTCGAGCCCTGCCGCTCCACCACCGGCGATGACTATCCGCTTCTTCGTCTCGGCAGGCTTGAACTTCTGCTCCCAGAGGATCTCGTTTCCGATGGTCGGGTTAACGGAGCAGGACGGCTTCCGCATCGGACTCTTGCCGTGGATCACTTCGCCAATGCAGCGGTTGCAGGCGATGCATCGGCGCATGTCCACCATCCGTCCCTCGCGCACCTTGTTTGCGAAGTCAGGGTCAGCGATGCCAGCGCGGGTCATTCCGACGAGGTCGGCGTGACCGCTGGTGAGAAGCTCCTCGGCAACGGTCGGCTCGTTGATCCGGCCAGTGAACAGCACCGGGATGGGGGCAATATCCACCTTGACGGCCTTGCCTGCCTCGCGGTACTGGGCCGGGTCGTAATACCCAGGCTGTACGTAAGAAGGCCTTCCCCAGGAATGGCCCACATCTAGGTCGACAAAATCGAGATTTCCGTTCCCGGCTATGACGGTGACCATCTCGCGGAGCTGAAGGAGGTCGTAGCCTCCGAGCCGGGATTCCATGCCGTTGATGCGAATTCCAACCGCAAGGCTGTCTCCGACGCGCTCTTTCATGCGGCGCAGGGCCTCAACGATGAGTCTCGTTCGTCCAACAGCATCGCCGCCCCACTTATCTGTCCGGCCATTAGTTGCCGGCGAGAGGAACATCTGGGGGAGAGCCTCGTGGGCGCAGTGGATCTCCACCCCATCGGCGTTTGCCTCCTTGAAAACCTCCGCGGCGTCGACGTACGTGTTGATAACGAACTCGATCTCTTCTTCCGTCATTTCGTGGGGAATGAAGTCGTAGGCCTCGGCCGTCCCCCTCGCGGACGCAGCCATCGTCGAGTTGAGATGGGTGAGCTGGAAGACGGCCACCGCGCCGGCGTCATGGACCGCATCGGTGAACTTTCTTACGCCATCCACGTAGCCGGGCATTTTGTACATGGCAAAGCGAGTACCGCCCGCTCCCTCGAACATTTCATCGACGGAGTCTTCGGGCATCGGCGAGTTGAGGAGAACGGTTTCGCTGCCGATCCAGGCGGTGCCGCCACGTGCTTTGGCCACATGATGCGAGATGAAGGCATCGTTCATCGGAGGGCCGCCAGCGCCAGCGCCGATCGAGTTCGTAGTCTCACAAATACGGTTAGCGACGGTCATCGGGCCGACTTTGATCGGGGTGAAAAGCGTCGGGAAATTATGGGTTCCGTCGTCTGTCTTACTGCTTGATGTCATGGACGAGAAACTCCTTCAGTGATGCTGTTGTGACTACCGCTTGAGACAGGTTCCGCTCATACATTGCAAGGCCTTTGGACCGCCACCGGCGGACTCCACCGTTAGTGCGCGGCAGACGCCTGAACCGTCGCTGGAACGCTGGCGCTCTTGCAGCCGCCGAGTATACTCCCGATTTGCGCGCGCGCCATCGTGTTCGCGCCTTAAGAGACCGCCTTTCAAGTGTATCGCGGAGCGGGTAGACCCAGCGGTCAGCGGCGTTTTTCTGGGAGCACTGCGACCCTGCTTTTCGGCAGAAAGTCCTGGCTCATGGAAGGCAGCTCATTCACACGCATATAAGGAGAAGCCATGCAACTCGACGGACAGGCAGCATTGGTTCTTGGATCCTTGGGGACTTGCGGCGAAGCCATTACCAGAACGCTGGCGGACCGTGGGGCCGCAACCATGGTCAGCGCGCGGCGGGAATCTGAAGGTCAGGCACTCGCCAATGAACTGAAAGCAGGGGGTAATAAAGCGGCATTCGTTGCGGCCGACGTCAGCTCTCGGGATTCGGTGATCGCGGCCGTCGAACAGACGGTCTCGGAATTCGGGAAGATCGACATCCTTGTGAACGCATTTTCCGCCGACCACCTGCGGCGATTCCTCGACGATGACGAGGAATCCTGGGACAGGATGTTGAACGTGAACCTTAAGGGAATGTTCTTTGCCTGCCACGCCGCGCTGCAGCACATGGTGCCCCAGGAGCACGGGAGAATCGTCACGCTAACCTCCGACTCGGGGAAGATCGGCGCAACGATGGAGACGGTTCAGTCCTCAACCAAAGCTGGAGTGATCGGGTTCTCGAAATCGCTGGCTCGCGAGATGGCCCGGCATCAGATCACGGTCAACGCGCTTTGCATCGGACCCACACGACCGTCGGCGGAAGCGCCCCAGGGGTTCTCTTCGGAGGGCTGGCAGTCGTTCATGCGTCTGATTCCCTTCCACAGGCCCGCGACGCCTGAGGAGGTTGGGACGGTATGTGCGTTCCTCGTGTCGGGCGACGCCGGGTTCGTAACCGGCCAGGCGATCAGCGCCTCTGGCGGGCTAACGATGTGCTAGGACCGCGGCCTGAACATTGTCGGAGCCGCACCAGGTGACTCTTTGATATTACCCGGTGTCGAAAGCAAGCCGGGACCTGAGGAGACAGCGATGAGCATCCCACTCGAAGGCATCCGCGTAGTCGAAGTGAACGCCGGTATCCCAATCGCGATTACGGGGGTCCTCCTGCGCGATTCGGGCGCCGAGGTGATCAAGCTCGAGCCGCCGGGAGGAGACCCCTCCCGCCAGCCGGCAGGTCATCGCAGTTGGAACCGCGGAAAGAAGAGCGTCGTACTCGACCGGTCCGATAGACGCTACGCGCAGTTGCTGGGTTCTGCGGATGTGATTCTCGTCGGTGGGAGTCGCTCGAAGCTCGACGGCTACCAGGCGAGCGATGACCAGGTCGTCGCCTTCGCCCCACCCTACGCGGACGCAGAACCGTACTCGAACCTCCCTGAGGACGACGAGCTTGCCTCCGCACTCGCGGGCGTCATCGCCGGCACCGCAGCCTACAGGGAAGGTCCGGCATTCCCGGTCCTGCAGACGATCAGCCTGGCGGCGGGCGGCACGCTTTCCGACGCGGTAGCCGCGGCCCTGCTCGTACGTCAAAGGACAGGGCGAGGCCAGGAGGTCCGCGTGCCCTGGTCCACGATAGGAGCCTACATCGCCGGCTATCAGGCATCCCAGTCGGACAAGATTCCGAGGATGCCCGCGATGGGCGGTCCTTCTCCGCTCGGTCTGAGCCTAGGCTGGAGAGTGTTCCGGGCGAAAGACGGGTGGGTAGGCATTGCCTGCGCGAATCCCGTCTTCTTCAACCGGCTCATCGCCTGCCTCGACCAGGCAGAACTCCTCAGCGACCCCCGGTTTGCGATGGCGCCGTATGTAGCACCGGAGAACCAGGCCGCGCTCGAAGAGGTGCTCACGAAAGCGTTTGCGGAACGAACGCAGGCTGAGTGGACGAAACGCTTCGAGGAGTTCAGCGTTCCCGGCTCGGTTGTGCTCAACCGCGACCGGTTCGCCGAGAGCGACCTCGTGATCGATAACAAGATGATGGCCATGGCCGACGACCCGGAGGTTGGGAAGGTGCGGCAGGTCGCGATGCCGGTCGTTCTCGAGGGGTCAGAGGTCCCCGGGCCAGCACCGGCACCGACTCTTGGTGCGGATACGGATGCCGTCCTCGCGACGGTGAGTGACGAACGGCCGCGGCCGGAGGCAACCGACGCGACCCTTCCCGCGCACCCCCTGGCAGGCACTCGAGTGCTGGACTTCACTGGCTTCCTGGCGGGACCGACTGCAGGCCGGCTCCTCGTAGAACTCGGTGCCGAAGTCATCAAGGTCGAGCCGCCCGATGGCGAAGGTTTCCGCATGGGGGGACTGAGTTGTGTGGGTATCAACGCGGGCAAGAAGAGCGTCGCCATCAATTCGCGCACACCAGAGGGAAGAGCCGTCGTCGAACGACTGATCAAATCGGCCGACGTTCTCCTCCAGGCCCTGATTCCCGGTTCGCCCGAGAAAATCGGCCTTGACTACGAGACGGTGAAATCGATTAATCCCAAGATCGTGTACTGCTGGATAAGCGGGTTCGGCGCCGCGAAGACCTGGCACGGCCGGCCCTCGTTCGACCTGCTGATGCAGGCGCTTTCGGGCCAGATGTTCACGCTGGGCAGCGAAGAAGATGAGCAACCGGTGTACAGCAGCATGCCTATGGCAGACCTCTTTGCTGGAATGATGGCTGTATACGGGATCACTGTTTCGCTGGCACAACGGGACCGTGACGGACTAGGCCGGGCAGTATCGACCAATCAGGTAGCGGCATCCATGGCCGCACAGACCGGCCAGATCGTGAAGTTCGACGGGTCTCCGAAGCTGGACGTGAACGCCACCTCGCTCGGACGCTCCGCGGTGAACCGTCTCTACGAAACCAGTGATGGATGGGCGATAACCGCCGCGCGGGACGCAAACGGCTGGAAGAAGATTGTCGACGCGCTGGGCGGTTCGTTGGGCGGCTGGGCTTCCTGGGAGAAAGCTTCCGCCGAACCTGTGGATGGAGAGCTGGCTTCCGCACTCGGGGCCGTGATCGGCGGAATGAGCCGGGCGGACATCAAGTCCCAACTCATCGCGAAGGGTGCGCCCTGCGCCCCGGTGGTGGCAGTTCGCAACGACCAGATCGACAACGAATTTTTCATGGACCTCGGCACAACCGTCAGCGGGATCGAGCATGAAAAGTTCGGATCGTTGACCACCATCGCCAACTTCTTCCGCTTCTCTGAAACTCCGGCGAAGGTTCCAGACATGGCTCAGTGGGTCGGCGAGCAGAACAGGGAAGTGCTCCGCACAGTCGACTACTCGGACGCCGAAATCGATGCGCTTCTGGAAGCAGGCACCATCGCGGAGCCGGAACTCCGGATGATGGGCTCGTAAGCCAGCCAGGACCGTGGGAATAGGAGAAGCCGACCATCGGGTCGTGAAGTCGGCCATGTCTATCGACCGGAATTGCCTATTTGAGCGGACTCGCATCCGCGTCGTCCTGAGTCACCTTGTACTCAAACTGAAACCTCTCCGGGTGACGTAGACGGCGCGGACTCTGGGAGCCCAGAGTAATGCAACGCTATCGACTGGCGTCACGTGCGCACTGGGGGTCGACGGCCGCCACAGTTTCTTTAGAATGCTGCTCACGTTGATTTGCGGGGGAGCGGATGTCCGCATCGTTCAGTGATCGTTTCAGCCTTGATGGGCAGGTGGCGACCGTAACCGGGGGTGGAAAAGGGCTTGGCGAGGCAGCCTGCCTAGCGCTCGCCGACGCAGGGGCTTCGATCGTTGTTCAGGACATCGACGGCGGCGCCGCTCACAGTGTCGCCTCCGAGATCTCGGCGACCGGCGGAACCGCTATTTCCGTCTCCGGCGACATCACCGATGAGGCGACCATCGACAACGTGATCGACCGGGCCACCGACGAACTTGGCCGCTTGGACATCATGGTCAACGCCGCCGGGATCTACACGTTCATAGACATGCTCAGCATGTCTATAGGCACCTGGGATCAGATCATCAACCTGCATCTCCGAGCCGCCTTTCTCTGCAATCAAAAGGCAGGCTTGAAGATGGCCGAGCTGGGTAACGGCGGCGCCATCCTTAATCTTTCGTCGGTCCAGGGCCTCCGGCCCTCCAACCCCGGCGCCCTTCATTACGACTCGGCCAAGGCCGGCGTCATCATGCTGACAAAAGCTGCCGCCCTCGAACTGGCCCCCCACAAGGTCCGCGTTAACGCGATAGCTCCCGGCCTCACCGTCACGCCGGGCACACAAGCCGTCGTTGAACAGGGTGGCGACAACATGGTCGCCAGGGTCCCTCTTGGGCGCCTCGGCAAAGCCGAAGACATCGGCAATCTGATTCTCTTTCTCGTCGGCCCGGCCGCTGACTACATCACGGGCGAGACCGTGGTTATCGACGGCGGCTACCTGCTGACATGAGAACGCGAACAACCAAGTGGCTCATCGCCAGGCGGGAGGCGACGAGCTAGTCCCGGATCGCAAGTGGTGGCACACGTTACCGACCGCCACGTGCCGCGGCATTGAAAGCGAATCCATTCCCGAGATCAATTGAAGCCAGCGCCATAAACAGCAAGGAGACCACGATGACAGTGCCCCAGGACGAGTTCCGCCACGCGCCACCCCCAGACAGCGACGATCTTTTTGGAGACACGCTCTGGGTCAGCGTCGTGGACCGGAACGCCAACATTTTCGGAATCAACCACTTCCACCTGACGAACAAAGGGTTCGCCCGGTTCGAGTCGCTTTACGTGATCGACGGCGTCGCCCAGCTGTACGGAAACAAAGTTGCCCTGGACCCAAAGCCTGACGAGGGCCCATGGACAGACGGTCGGCTCACTTATGAAGTCATCGACCCTCTCAAGGAGATCAGAATCGCCTTCGACAGCCGCCGCTACGGATTCGACCTCCGGTTCAGAGGCCGCTTCCCGGTCTTCGACTACAACGACTGCATCAATGGCAATCCGCTCAGCCGCTCGCATTACTACGGTGGCCACTTCGAGCAGGGGCTGCACTGCACCGGCGACTTTGAAATCCGCGGCGGACCGAACAAGGGAGAAGTCAGGAAGCTGGACTCGTACTCGCACCGCGACCATTCCTGGTCGAACAGGTTCGCGAACGATCCCGGCTGGGAGTGGCCGGACACCGTCAATCCGGGCCATTTCTGGCCGTCGATTCAGACCGACAACATGCACCTGAACGCGTTCGGGATCATCAACAGCGAGATCAAGCCCGAGAATTCGCCCGTTGGTGGATTCCTCTCAACTAAGGATGGTTCGAAGGCGATCCTCAACGCGACCGCCGAGATCCTGCGCGAGGACGACCGTCGCTCGGCAACCGGCTTCCGCTATGAGATCACTCTCCCGGACAACGAAGTGATCCACGTCCGAACGGGGCGTAAGTACGGCATGGTCAAGCTGTGGGATCGGGCCGAGAACGAGTTGGAAAACCGACTCGACTGCTATGAGCCCTTCTTCGACTTCGAACTCGAGGAGACGGGCGAGCGTGGCTACGGCGTGGCCGAGTATTCGATCAATCCGCCATCACCGCGCTGGTTGGTCTAAGGCGGGTCTGATAACGGCGGGTCCAAACCGGCCCGACCGAGAGGAGGTTCCAAGTGGCGAAGATGCGATCAGCGGTTCTCGTCGGGCCGCGACAGATAGAGATCGAAGAGATTGACAGGCCCGAAGTCGACGACGACACGGTCATCGTGATGGCGGAGGGTCTCGGAGTCTGCGGAAGCAATCTGCACTGGTGGTACGGCGGCGGCTCAGCCACCGGAGCGATGTTCTTTCCGATGAAAGGAGCCGGCGGACACGAGTTCTCGGGAACGATCGAGGAAGTCGGCAAGAACATCAGCAAAGTCAAGGTCGGCGACCGTGTCGCGATCGACCAGTTCCACAGCACAAGTTGTGGTGCGTGCAAGCATTGCGGAGCAGGTTGGTTCAACCAGTGCCTGAATCGCAATTTCTTCGGACAGGTCGGTTTCGTGGAGTACATGAAGTTCACTGAGAAGGGCCTCCATGTGCTCCCAGACCACATCGAGACTCACGCGGGTGCCATCGCCGAACCGGCAGCCGCTCCGATCAGCGCGATGCGCCGCCTCGGCATCACCGGTGGCGAACGTGTGGTGGTGCTTGGTGCGGGCGTGCTTGGACTGGCGGCGGCCGGGGCCGCACGCGAAATGGGTGCCGAGCAAGTTGTAATCACCGCCAAGTACGACCATCAAATTGAGTTCGCCCGGAAGTTCGAGGCGGACGCCGTGATCCCAAGCAACGATGAAAAGGTCGTCGAGAGGATCCTCTCAGAGCTCGGCGGCTATGGCGCTGACATCGTTATCGAAACCGTTGGGGGTCATGCGCCGACGCTTTCGCAGGCCGCCGACGTGGTCCGCCAGCGGGGCACAGTGCTGGTCCTCGGGCTGTGGGATGAGCTGGTGCCGATGGACTCCTGGAAGTCCGTCCTCAAAGACATCACTTACAAGTTCTGTCTCACCTACGGCCAAAACGCGGGCATCAAGACAGACTACGAATACACCATCGACCTGATGTCCTCCCGCAAGGTTCCGATGCAAGACCTCATAACGCACGTGATCCCGCTGGAGAAGACTGCCGAAGCATTCGAGCTGGCAGCTGACAAGAGTCAGGGAGTGATGAAAGTCATTGTGAAGCCATAAGGAGCGATTGATGAGCAACGACGTGTTGGGAAACCTAGCCCCTTACTACTTTCAGACGGCCTACGTCGTCAGAGACCTGGAAGCCGCCGAAGAGTGGTTCAAGAAGATCATGGGAGTGCCCATGTGGGTCCGGTCGGAAGTGACTCTCGGCGAGGGCTGCACCTTCCGGGGCAAGCCGGCCGACTCCGCGATGCGACTCTCGCTCGGCTTTGCGAACGAGGTCCAGATCGAACTGATCGAACCCCTCCGCGGAGTGAGCATGTACACCGAATTCCTCGAGCAGAAGGGGCCCGGCCTGAACCACATCGGCTTTGCCGTGCCTGACTACGACAAGGCATTCGCAGAGCTCAAGGACGCCGGACTCGAAGCGATCCAAGAGGGTCAGCTAGCAACGACACGCTTCTCCTACTTCGACTGCGAAGCGTATGGCGCTTCCATCATCGAACTACTCGGCTTCGACGAGGGGACCCTCGCTGCGATGGCGCAAATGAAGGAGGCCGCCAAGGCTGCACACCAGTCCTAGCAAGCCCCGGCGGACACTCAAACGAAAAGAGAGGGATTATCAGTGACTGTCACCCCGGACGATGAATATCTCCACCGAGCCCCGGACCCGGACAAGGGTCTGTGGAGCGACAACTTCTGGTTCTCGTTCTGCGACCGCGAAGCGGATATCTTCGGTATCAACCACTGCCACGCCAGCCTGAACAAGGGCTACGCGCGATTCAGCACCTGCCTCGTGATCGACGGGATCCCGCAGCCCTGGGCGAACAAGGTGCCTCTCGCCGATGAGGAAAAGTTCGACAAGCTCACCGACGGCAACATGACATTCGAATTCATCAAGCCTCTCGAGGAGATCCGGATCACTTTCGACGGTCCGAAATATGGGTACGACGTGACCTTCAAGGGGCGGTTCCCGGTCTTCGACTACAAGGACTCGATCAACGGAAACCCGCTCGGGGGCGCGGTCAGAGATCCCGGCACCGGCTACTACGGCGGCCATTTCGAACAAGGTCTCCACTGCACCGGAGACTTCGAGGTCCGGGGCGGGCCACGGCAGGGCGTCCGCCGCCTCGATAGCTACTCTCACCGGGATCACTCCTGGACCTACCGGTTCGCCAACGAATCTCCCTGGGAGTACCCGGCATTCGACCGGACGACCAGCCTCGGCCATTTCTGGCCCTCCATCCAGACCGACACGATGCATCTCAACGCGTTCGGACACATGGGCCCAACATTTCGAGAGCGGTTCCCTGACGCACCCCAGATCGGTGGGTTTCTTTCGGACAAGAACGGCAGTCGCGCCATCCGTGACGCCAACTGCGAAGTCCGCCTCGAAGACGACGGGCGCACAGCGATGAGCTTCCGCTACGGCTTTGTTCTCCCCGACGGCGAGGAGATCCACGTCCGCACCGGCCGCAAGTACGCGCACAGCGTGAACGGTCTCATGAGAGGCGAAAATGACGCGGAATGCCGTCTAGACTGTTACGAGTCGTTCTTCGACTTCGAGGTCGAAGAAACAGGCGAAAGTGGCTATGGCTGCGCTGAGTACTCAATCACGCCACCGTTCCCACGCTGGCGTTACTAAGCGCCGTTGGATCTAATTTTGATAAGGAAGATTTACGATGACACCACTTGACGACCTGCTCGACATGAGCGGGAAAGTTGTACTGGTAACCGGCGCAGCCCGGGGCATTGGGCAGGGGATTGCCAACGTCTTCGCGGCGGCCGGCGCAAAGGTCGTGCTCGCCGACATTGATGAGGAGGCGGTGAAGTCCGCGTCTGAGGGCATCAACGGTGAAGGCATCGTCCTCGACGTCTCGGAGCCAGATGCCGTCGACGCAGCTATCACCGGGATAGTCTCACGCCACGGAAGCATCGACGTCGTGGTAAACAACGCAGGTATCTACAACGGATTCGGCGGTCCGATCGTCGACATGTCGACAGATGTGTGGCGAAAGCTGATGAGCGTGAACCTGGACGGCACCTTCTACTGCTCGAGGGCAGCCTGCAGAGCCATGATCGAGGCCGGTAATGGCGGGAAGATCATCAACCTCGCCTCGACGCAGGGTTTCGTCCCCGGGGTCGGTGTCAGCTACGACTCGTCCAAAGCGGCAGTGATTCAATTCACGCGGGTGCTTGCCCTGGAAATGGCAAAACACAACATCCGCGTAAACGCTGTGGCCCCCGGCGCGACCTGGGTAGTCCCGGGTATGGACGCCCCGCCAATCTCGGCGGATCCGGCGCCCCCGGTGACCGGCGAGCCGCTCGCGGACACTGTAGCGGATCGAATCCGGCGGATCCCCCTTCAGCGATGGGGAACTCCGGATGAGATGGGCCACGCTGCGCTATTCCTGGCATCCGACATGAGCACCTACATCACCGGGGTGACTCTCCCGGTTGAAGGTGGTTGGCTCGCGCTTTAAGCCTCGAGCCTCATCAGGCAAGGAGATTTGACAATGGCAGCGCTCGACGGAAAGACCGCGGTCGTCACAGGTGCCAGTTCCAACATCGGACTGGCTGTAGCAACTCGCTTCGCAGCTGAAGGTGCCGAAGTGATCATCGCTTCACGGGGTCAGGAGGCGATGGACCGGGCACTCGAGCAGATCGGCCACGGCGCCCGCGGAGTAATCACAGATGTGAGCGATGAACAGCAGGTGAAAGCCCTGTTCGAGCCGATTCCTAAGGTGGACATCCTGGCCACATTCGCCGGGTCGGCAGTGTTCGGAGCGATCGACGAGCTTCCCCCGAAGCTCTGGGTGGACCTCTTCGAAGGCCGCTACTTCGGTCAGCTCTACGCGTGCCACTATGCGGTGCCCAAGATGTCCGAGGGGAGTGTCATCATGCTTTGCTCGGGGATTGCCGCGAAGGCAGCGCTCACCTTCTACGCGGGCGGCTCCGGTCTCTGCGGGGCGGTGAACTCAACCGGGCGCGCTCTCTCTTACGAGCTGGCACCCAGGGGGATTCGGGTAAACGTCCTCTCGCCTGGGCTGATCGTGGACGAGACCAGGGGGCGAGAGGGTGCAGCGGGGAGCGAGATGCTGCAGGCCTTCATCGAGCGAATCCCGATGAATCGCCCCGGCAGGCCCACGAACATTGCCGAAGCTGCCATGTTCTTCGCGACCTGCGACTATGCCACCGGCATGGTCATGGACGTCGACGGGGGTTGGACAGCAGTCTAATACCAGGCCGACCGATAAATCGATCAGACAGCGGAAGGGCCCGTCAAATACGGGCCCTTCCGCTTCCTTTGAGCCACACAGAGGAGACATGTCGAACCATTTTTCTCGCCAGTCCTTCCGTTCCCCCACAAGGAGTCGCCGCTTCGGAGGGTCGCGCCCGATCTCCTGCGGCCCCACCTAGCGGCAAGAGGTCTCTCCTCGGATGGAGCACTTGCGGTCATCAATATCTCCTGAATTGCGTAGGCTCACCGATCAACCGAAGGAGGGCAAAGGGAAAGTGTCAAACCAGAATTAGGCATACCAGTAAACGCGATACTGCCGCCTCAATCCACACCCGTGGCCAGCTGCCCGGCGTAACCGCGACTCACGCTGCAATGGGATAGGATCGCCGTCATGCAAAGAGAAAAGACTCGAGTGTTAGCGGCCTTCGGGCACCCGGATGACGAAGGACAGGTAACGGGCACGCTCGCCGCGTACATCGCGGCCGGACACCAGGTAACGCTGGTTTGTGGAACTCGTGGAGAGGTCGGAGAGATAAGCGATCCCAGCCTCGCCACGCCCGAGACCCTCGGCTGGGTGAGAGAGCTCGAGCTGAGAGCGTCCATGGCCCAGGTGGGGCTCACTGACGTCAGGTTCCTGCCTCACCGGGACTCCGGAATGGACGGAACACCCGAGAACGAGGATCCGGACTGCCTTCATCAACAGCCGGCCGAGCTCGTGGTAGGCGAGCTCGTGGAGATCATTCGCGACACTCGACCCAACATCGTTTTCACATGGGATCCGAACGGCGGCTACGGGCATCCCGATCACATTGCAATGCACAAACACACTGTCGCCGCCTTCGATGCTGCAGGGGACGCTCAAACGTACCCCTCAGCGGGCCTGGTCTGGTCTCCCCAGCGCCTCTACTGGGGCGCCCGGGCCATGAAGACTTTCGCGAGTATCTGGATGGAGATGGAAGAGCGGGGGTTGCTTCCGGAGCCGATGGACAAAGAGCGACGGGATCAGCTGGAAAAAGCGCTTGCGGAGCCTGATCCTGTGGCCAGTTTGATCGTGGACACCGCTGAGTTCCAGGAAGCGCGGGGGGCAGCATCAAGCATGCACAAAAGCCAATTCGGCGAGAACAGTATGTTCAGCAGCATTCCTGACGATCTTCGGCAGCGCTTTTTCGGCGAGGAGCGATTCTTCCAAGCTCGGCCCAAATGGCCGGCAGGAGCCGAAGCCGAGACATCCCCGCCCTGGATCGAGCCCGGCGCCGGCAAGCCGTTTTTCGAGCTGCGACAGTACCGATGTTGGCCCGGTCAGCAAGAGAATTGGGTCAAGTACATGCACGAGACTGTGATCCCCTTTCAGGTGTCCCGGGGGATGGTCGTCACCGCGAGCTGGACCAGCCCGGAAGAGGACGATCTGTATGTCTGGATAAGGCGCTTCGACAGCGAAATGGAGCGCGTGCGGCTCTATGAGGCAGTCTACGAATCCGACGAGTGGCGCAACGAAATCGGCCCGCGCGTCTCCGACATGCTCGACCGGGATCGCACCAAGGTCACCAGGCTGGTGGCCACGGGTGCATCCCCGAGCCGTTAGTCGGCCGAGCGGAACTCAGACAACCCCGTCTCGCTCAAGACGGTCGATCTGGTCAGCGTTCAGACCTATTTCAGTGAGGATGTCCCGTCTGTCTTCGCCCAAGAGAGGCGCACGCCTCCGAATCTCCCAGGGAGACTTCGTGAAGCGATAGGGAGCACCCGGGTAGGTGAAGCTCCTCCCCAATTCCGGATGCTCGACCTCGACGGGGAAGTCTCTGGCCTTGAAATGCGGGTCCTCGATGACTTCTTCGGGCGAGTAGATGATGCCAACCTGAAGTCCCCGATTCTGCGCCGTTTCGAAAAACGTGTAGGCATCGAGCTTGGAGGCGATCAGATTCACAGCCTCTCTCCCGGCCTGGAAAATTGCCTGCACCTCCGGGTCTTCGACGATTTTCGCCAGCGAGATCGGCTCTGTTCGCAACATGCCCGCTTCGAGGAACGGTGCCATGGGAAAGTCCTCAATCAGCCCCAGGTCCTCGAGCCATCGATACATGATTCCGAAGTGGCCAGGGCGGCGGGGTGGAAGGCCTGTGTTCACGTAACGCCCGTCGGCACACACCACCTGCGTTTCGATAGTGGGCACAATCGCTGCGTGTCTCCCGGTCTGCCTTTGTACCGTCCCGCCGTTAACCAGCCAGGTGTAAGAGCCGGCTTCGGTGGTGACGTTCGCGGCAGCGCTCATGTTGACGTCGATGTGCTGTCCGGCCCCCGTTTTGTCCCGGTGGTGCAACGCGACCAAGGCGCTCATGAACGCAAAGTGACAGCCAGTGTGGTAACCCTGTCCGCCACCACCCCTGACAGGCGGCAGGGAGTGGTCGTCATACCCGTTCATCCAGGCTATGCCCCCACCCGCGATGATCGTGAGATCGGTGGATTTTTCGTTGGCCCGAGGCCCAAACCGGCCGAAGGGCGTAATGGACACGTAGATAATACCCGGATTCAGCGAAGCCACGTCCGCATATTCCAAGCCGAGAGATGCCATGGTACCGGGGTCACGGTCCTCGATGAGCAGGTCGGCCCTTTCAAGGAGTCGCCGGCAAACGTCCCGTCCCTCTTCTCGATCTAGGTCCAAGGTGATGGATCGCTTGTTGGTGTTGTATGTCCAAAAGTAGAGGCTTCGAGTCGGGCCGGGTCTGTCCTCCAAGAACGGAGGGTAATTCCGAGTCGGATCGCCGCCCGGCGGCTCCAGCTTCACAACATCGGCACCCATGTCGGCGAACAACTTACCGGCAAAGGCTCCACGCTCGCCGCAGAGTTCGACAACACAGAGGCCAGATAGAGCCGTCAATCGCGTTCTCCCCGGACTGCCGCGCTGGCTCGAGAGGCACAGGAGTCCTAACGATTGAAGGATAAAGGAGTTCGTGTTCGTTTAAACGATTCGCCTTTCCAGCACCGCCAACACTGCCAATCTCCTGTTGATGCCCGGACTGGGGAGGGTCTAGACTCGCCGCAATTCGGCGCCTTCGATCCGACCGAACGTGGCGGAGGGCCGATGGCCAGCAATTGTGGGGAGGGCGGCGAGATGCTTACTCAATACGACGAATACCCAGTTCACCAGTCTCCGTACCCATTCAGCGAAATTCCATCGACGGATATGGCGTGGTGCGACGGCTACTTCTTCGGGCTCTACAGCGCGAAAGCAAAGGTGTTCTTTTTCTCAGGCATCCGTGTTAGCCCCAATACCGACATGATCGGCGGCTACGGCGGTGTCAGCGTGGACGGCCGCCAGTATACTGCGCGGTTCAGCCGTCCATGGCGGTCGAACCCTGATACGGCTGTCGGCCCACTTTCCTACCGCTTTGTAGAACCGTTGAAG
>DASCML010000126.1:0-5311 GCA_036010925.1 Dehalococcoidia bacterium
TGCCCTGATCGAAGACCGGCTTCGCAATCTTTTCGATTTGTTCCCAGGTTACGGCCATGAAAGGTACTCCAGCAGCGAAATCGTGTCGTCCGACGCTATCCGGTCGCCCGGTAACAAGCGACCTCTTTTGACTTTCTTAGGAGCGGAGCAGGGCAGACGGCGATCAGACGGTGGAGTCGGCGTAGGGCTCGTCGTACCCGATGTAGGGTGGCCAGAGCATCTCGAGTTCTTTCCTGATGGGGTCACCCTCGGGGAGGAAGCGATGGAACTGTGGCTCGACGTCGCGTCGCACCCAGCCTTTGCCGATCGTGTCCTTCTCGATCTTGTCCTGGAGGAGCATGAGCCCAGTCAGGAGTGATTCGGGCCGCGGTGGGCAACCTGGCACATATACATCAACGGGAAGCAACGTGTTGACGCCCGGAGTGACGCTGTAGCCATAGGCGAAGGGCCCGCCCATGATGGCGCAACCGCCCATTGCGATGGCCCATTTGGGTTCCGGCATCTGCAGCCAGACACGCCTCACGGCCGGTGACATCTTCCATGTCACGGTGCCAGGAACGATCAGGAGGTCCGCCTGTCGAGGTGAAGCCCTGAAGATCTCAGCCCCGAATCGCGCGATGTCGAAGCGTGGCATCGCAGTAGCGATCATCTCTATTGCGCAGCAGGCAAGGCCGAACATTGCTGGCCACAGAGATGAGCGCCGTGCCCAGTTCAGTACCTGGTCGACGCTCGTTATGAGCAGGTTCTGCTCAACCTCCGAATCCACGTCTGTGTCGAGTGCCAGAGGGGCCGGTTGGTAGATCTTATTTGCCTGCTCAACCATAGCCGCGCCAGCGTAGCATGGCCGGCCAGAACGGACCTTCCAACAACATCAGACCCTGCCCGATAGGTTATCTCCTCGCAGTATGGAACTGGCCGTCATTAATAGGCTCACTGATATAGAGGTCGCCGTTGCGGATCTTCATGTTGTATCCGCACGACGGGTTTGTGCACGCCCAGGCCTTGAAGTGAATTGGGGCGCCCTGGCTACCGAAGTCGGAAAACGGGATCAGGTCCCCGTCACCGCATTTCAAACATTTAGGGAACTCGTACACCCGCCACCTCGAATCCAAAATTACGTGTCGCCCAGCGATCGTAGCGCGAAGTCCCTCGCGTCGGCAATGAACGAATCCTGTTTTGATTTAGGTAAACATTGAATTCTCGGAAACTGTGATTCCTACCACTCAATTTCCGGCGCTTCGATCTCTGAGACGAATCCTTTGATGAGCACGTCGTCGCCAAGCACGTGGGCGGTGCTCTCGTGCATCGTCCAGGCACCCTGGAGCGTCTCTGCGCCAGGGCCCGCTACTGCGGGGGCTCCATCGCCGCCAATCACAATCGGGGCTATGAATCCGAGAAGCTCATCGACGTGACCACCCCGCAAGAGGCTGCCGATGAGTGTGCCACCGCCTTCAACCAGGACCGATACCAGGCCCTCGCTCCCGAGGAGATTCATGAGCTCATCAAGGTCGACACCGTCGCTCCCTTGCCCCGCGAGGATGACTCGACCTCCAGCCTCTGCGATCGACTCGCGCCACGACTCGCGAGACATGGACGTTGTTGCCACTATCGCCTGGCCACCGTCTCCGAAGAGTCTGGCCTTCGGCGACAGTCTTCCGCGGCTATCGAGCACGATTCGCACCGGCTGGACGAAGCCACTCCGTTCAGGTGGCCTAGCAGTCAACAGGGGGTCGTCGGCCAGCGCCGTTCCACTACCAACGACAATTCCGTCGCAGCGGGCGCGTTCGGCGTGTCCCCGTTCCCGGGCGATTTTACCTGTGATCCACTGGGAATCTCCGGACCTCGAAGCGACGCGTCCGTCCAGCGAGGCGGCAAACTTGACGATTACATACGGGCGCCCGGTGCGACGATGTTTCACGTATGGGCGTAACTGTCCGAATGCGGAGTTGAAACCGTCCCCGACCTCAACATGCACGCCCTTGGAGCGAAGCTCCGCGATGCCACGCCCAGCGACGTTTGGGTCTGGATCGGGAAGTGCAATCACAACCCTCGCCAGGCCGGCGGCCAGTATGACCCGGGTACACGGAGCAGTGCGCTTCCCGGGAAATGAGACGCAAGGTTCGAGTGTCGTGTAGAGCGTAGCGCCGGCTGTATCCACGCCGACCAACGCCGCTGCCTCGGCATGAAGACTGCCAGACTTCTGCGTGCACGCCACAGAGACCTGTTCATGGCCCCTTGCGACCACGGCGCCCACCCAGGGATTCGGACCGGTCCTGCCGCGGGCCTGCTCGGCAGCGCCCAGTGCCACGCGCATGAACCTTGAAGGTGGCAGGCTTCTGGCGGTCATTTCAGCTGAGCTCTCCACGCTCGAGCCATTTGTTGAATGAGGGAGATCGCTCGTCACGGAACGCCGCAACTCCTTCCTTTGCATCCTCATGATGGTCCGAAACCGCCGTCTTTGCTGCTATTTCGTCGAGAGACTGGGCAAACGTCGAATCGGCTGCGTTGTACATCGAGCGCTTGAGCAGCCTCATGGCAACCTGTGGACCGACAGCCAGGTCACGGGCAAGGTCTCTAGCGACTCTTCCAGTAGGGGTTCGTAGCTGACGACCTTGTGCACCAGGCCGAGTGCAAGGGCTTCAGCTGCCTCGACGACCCGGTTTCGCAGCAGAGAATCGAGCGTTCGACCCGCGCCAGGGTGCTGCACCAGCAGGTACTGTCCGCCCTCGTCCGGGAGCAGTCCAAATCGAAGCGTGCCACTCCGCAATCGCGCCTTCTCAGACGGGACCCGAGAGTCACACCCGAGCGCCAGGGAATGGCCGGTCTGCACGGCTTCGCCATTGATCGCCGCCACGGTTATCCTGTCCAGATTTTGTATGGCGATATTCAGGGCTTGTGAGATAGCCCGAAACCTATCGGGTGTTCCGGTAGGTATGCGATGGTCGCTGCCGACCGGAGTGACCAAAGGCCGCGTCGGTTCGGCCGGCGACCGGCCGGTGATGTCATCGCCGACGGAGAATGCTCTGCCTGTTCCTGTGACCATCACGACGCGCACGGTGTCGTCCAGCTGTGCTTGTGTGCGACTTCGACGAGATCTCTCTTCAATCCCTGGGTCATGCCGTTCAGGCGCTCCGGCTGATTGAAAGCGACAAGCAAAATCCCAGGATCGTGCAATGATAAATCGAATCCGCTGAAAGAACCGAGCTCCATTACCTATTCCCCCGTGAACCTGGGTGCGCGTTTCTCCACAAAGGATCGAGTGCCCTCTGAGAAATCAGGCGCGTTCCGGCCCAGCCGCATGTTGAATGCTTCGTGGTCCAGGGCATCAGAAAGCCGGGCCGTCGCCGAGAAGTTGAAGTTGGACTTCATCCGTCCGTAGGCCGACGTCGGTCCAGATGCCAGCTCGGCGCAGAAGCTAAGGCCCTCCTCGAGAAGCGAGTCGTGGGGCACCATAAGATTGGCGATGCCGAGAGACAGGGCATTCTCGGCATCGATTACCGCGCTTGTGTAATAGAGTTCGAGCGCCCGCCCGTATCCGACCAGGCGTTGAAGGAAGTAACTGCCGCCGAAATCTCCCGAAAGAGCGATGTTCTTGAACGCCGTTCGGAAGTTTGCCCGGTCGGAGCAGACGCGAAGATCGCACGAGAGAGCGAGGCCCAGGCCAGCGCCGGCCGCCGGGCCGTTAACCAGTGCCACCGTTGGCTTGGGAATGGTTGCCAAGCGAAGAGCCGAGGAGTTCTGTCTCTTCCTGAGGTCCTCGATGGACTCGGTCAGCATTCGCGCCAGGTTGGGCTGGCTCTTGTCGCCGGCGCCCGGCGCAGTTCCGGCTGCCATGTTCTTGACGTCACCCCCGGCGCAAAACCCGCGCCCGGCGCCGGTGAGGGCGATGCTGCGCACACTGCGATCTTCCTCGCATTCGTCAAGGTATCTGCCGAGCAATGGCACCATGTCGCCACCAAGCGCGTTGAGGCTTTCGGGCCGGTTGAGGGTGATGAGAGCGGTACCATCAGGTCTTTTATCAAGGATTGCGTCTGGCATGGGCTCCTCCATGAGCGGCCGCCTCAGATGGGGGACGGCCTCCTAATTAACGAACTGAGGGGTTGTCTTCGACAATGGCCTTGACGACTCTGGTCGATCCAGATGTCGGCAAGGCACGAATATCTTCAGCAGGGCGCTCGGCAACTTTGCACAGAAGCTTGCCCGCCCGAGTCCGCGCTGGCTCAACGGTCCTCCCCGACCAGAAGACATCCTTCTCCCCGATGCTTCTTCGATGCATAGCAGCGTGCTCGTTGAATTTCTGGACCAGGGCACCTGGGCAAACGCGCTCGGGCGGCGGATACCGTTCGTATGCCAGCAAACCAATCTCAGTCCTGTTGCTCATGACGTCTCCAACACAATAGAGGACCATTCTAGCCACCCGGACCCCTACAGCTCCCCGCTGTGATGTGCGCAGAGGCTTCGCCGAAGGTGACAAAGTAGTAGAGTCCGCCCATCTCCAGTGCGAGGCAGGCAAATGGAAATTCCAAGCGAAGTACTACTGGATCTTCACCGACGAATGGTCCGGATTCGGACCTTTGAGGAGGAAGCCGGGGAGCTATCCGAAGCTGCGAAGATACCCGGCGCGCTTCACCTCTATGTCGGGGAGGAGGCTGTGGCGTCGGGAGTAATGGCTCATCTCTCTGACCAGGACCAGATCACTTCCACTCACCGGGGACACGGGCACCTGGTTGCCAAGGGCGGCGACATGAAGCAGATGTTCGCGGAGCTCTTCGGCCGGGCTACCGGGTATTGCCGGGGCAAAGGCGGAAGTATGCACGTAGCCGACATGGACAAGGGAATGCTCGGCGCAAACGGCATTGTGGGCGGCGGACCGCCGATCGCGGTGGGCGCTGCGTTCTCGAACAAGTACCGCGGGACTGACAACGTCGCCTGCTGCTTCTTCGGCGACGGAGCGAGCAACAGGGGTACCCTTCACGAAGCCGCGAATATGGCTAGCGTATTGAAACTACCGGTGATTCTTATCTGCGAGAACAACGGATACGGTGAGTTCACGAGCCAGAAGCGGCACCAGTTAATTAAGGACGTCGCCGACCGTGCTGTCGGCTGGGGGATGCCGGGAGTTGTCGTTGACGGCATGGACGTCATCGCCGCCTATGAGGCTGCAGGTGAGGCGATCGCACGCGCTCGTCGGGGCAATGGCCCAACGCTGATCGAGTTCAAGACCTACAGGTTCTACGACCACGTCGGACGCCGCGGAATGGGCGTCAGCTATCGCGACGACGCGGAAGTTCTCGAGTGGCGTAAACGAGAT
>DASCML010000127.1:0-10020 GCA_036010925.1 Dehalococcoidia bacterium
GACTGAAGCCTGGAACACGGCCCTTAGGCTTGCCACAAGCGTTGGCCGGCTGCGCGTAGGCTCAAATCTGAAAGCTTCAGCCGATGCACAGGAAGCCGCGTTCGCAGCAGCCGCCCTGCCCCGGCGGATGGCTCCCACCGGAGCGGCACGGGAGGGCGGCGCCCAGGTCGGCGCTTACCGCGAGGCGAGAAGCTCTCTCACCCAGTGCGCGGCTTGGCTGCAAGTCCTGGCCTCGCTTATGAATGAGCCCCCGACGGTCTTCGAACAGGAGAGCGAGCTCGCAGAGCAGTGCGCGAGGCAGGTTGCTGCTGCAATTCGCGCTGCCGACCGTTCCCGCGGCCGCCCCGGTGGGAGCCATCCGCCGGGGCAGGGCGGCTGCTGCGAACCACGAGGACCGGCTGGAGCGCCGGAGCGCCAGCGGGAACGCCGCCCTAGAGGCGGACGATGAAGGACCAAAAGCGAATCCTCACCGGCATCAGACCGACCGGCCCCCTCCACCTGGGCCACTACTCCGGCGCGCTCGAAAACTGGGTGCGGCTCCAGGCCGAGTACGACTGCTACTTCCTGATCGCCGACTACCAGGTGTCGGACTACGCCGACGATATTCCCCGAGTCAGAGATTCCGTCTGGGAGGTCGCTCTCGACTGGCTGGCCGTGGGCCTTGATCCGGAGAACAACTCATTCGTCATAGAGAGCCTTGTCCCCGAAAACGCCGAGCTCACGGCTCACCTCTCATGGTTTCTTCCACTTTCGATGCTTGAGCGAAATCCCACGCTCAAGACCGAGATGGCTGCGCTAGAAAATCCCGAGGAGGGAGGCAAGGAACGCAAATCAGTACCCGTGGCGTTCTACAACTATCCGGTGATGCAGGTGGCAAACATCCTGATGCCGCGCGCGCACCTCGTGCCTGTTGGCGAGGACCAGCTCCCGCACATCGAGCTAACCAGAGAAACGGCCAGGCGATTCAACCGTCGATTCAAGGAAGTCTTCCCCGAGCCGCAGGGCCTGGTCGGACGGGTTCCGCGCCTCGTCGGCACCGATGGCAACGCCAAGATGAGTAAGTCCCTGAACAACACGATCGACATCCGCGATTCGGCCGAGGTGGTAGCCAAGAAGATCCGCCGAATGTACGGCGGCCCTCCACGTGGCGCAACAGAACCGGGCGATCCGGCCGAGAATCCAGTGTTCCTCTATCTCGAAGCGTTTCACCCGAATCCCGGTGAAGTGACTGACCTCGAGGATCGCTACCGAAAGGTGGGCATGCCTAACAAGGAGTTGAAGGAAATTCTGACCAAATCCGTGAACGATCTCATGGACCCATTTCGCGAGCGGAGGGCGTTCTACGAGGCGCGCATGCCTTTGGTCAAAGAGGCCCTTCACGAAGGCTCAGCACGCGCGCAGAAGCTCGCCCGGGAAACAATCGAGATGGTCCGGGACGCCCTCGATCTTGGCTACGCGGAGCGTACATGATGCTACAGCCAACGCTGGAACAGGTCCGAGAGATTGCGGGCACGGGCGAAGGCAACATCGTGCCGGTGTTCCGAGAGGTGGTCGCCGATATGGAGACGCCGGTTTCGGCGTTCCTCAAGGTGGCCCGAGGGAAACATTCCTTTCTGCTCGAATCCGTGGAGGGCGGTGAACGGCTGGCCCGCTACAGCTTCATCGGGACTGAACCGTACCGGGTGCACCGCACCGGTCGAGATACTTCCGCCGTCGATCCCCTGATCGAAGTCGAGGCAGAGCTCGCGCAGTTCAAGCCTGTTTCGGTCGATAGCCTTCCTCGCTTCCACGGCGGAGCAGTGGGCTTCATGGGGTACGAAGTCGCCTCCTATTACGAAAGGCTCCCGGTTCCCGACGAAGACCCCCAGGGGCTCCCGGAATCGGTGTTCCTTTTCCTCGACTCGCTGGTCGTCTTCGACCACCTCCAGCACGTGATGAAGGTCGTTGCCCATGTACGGCTTGATGGAGACGTTGATTCGGCCTACCGGCAGGCTGAATGGCGCATCGAGGAAATTGTTGGCCGACTCAATCAGCCGCTCGTTAGGCTGCCGTACTCCAAGTCGGCGGCAGCCGGTGAGGTAGATCGCGAGTTCCGCTCCAACCGGACTCAAGAGCAGTTCATGGGCATGGTGGAGAAGGCAAAGGAATACATCGTTCGCGGAGACACCTACCAGATACAGGTATCGCAACGATTCGCCCGCCAGACCGACGCACCTCCGTTCGAGATCTACAGGGCCCTGAGGAGCATCAACCCCTCTCCTTACATGTACTTCTTGGAGCTTGATGAGCTGCACGTCGTGGGCGCGTCTCCAGAAATGCTCATACGCGTCGAAGACGGAGTTATCGAGACCCACCCCATCGCCGGTACGCGGCGGCGAGGGCGCGACTCGCTCGACGAGACCAGGATGGCAAACGAGCTCCGCGACTCCGAAAAGGAGCGGGCGGAGCACATCATGCTCGTCGACCTCGCGCGCAACGACCTCGGACGAGTCTGCGAGCCGGGGAGTGTCCAGGTGACGTCACTGATGGAGATCGAGCGCTACTCTCATGTGATGCACATGGTGTCCCACGTCATCGGAAAGCTCCGCGATGGGACGACGCCGTTCAACGCCCTTAGAGCCTACTTTCCACATGGCACCGTAACGGGGGCCCCAAAAATCAGGACAATGGAGATCATCGCCGAACTCGAGCGAGAACGCCGTGGGGGATACGGCGGATGCGTGGGATACATCGACATGTCCGGTAACTGCGACACCGCCTTAGCCATTCGCACGATTTGGATGAAGGACGGCACGGCCTTCATCCAAGCGGCGGGCGGCGTTGTCCACGACAGCACCCCCGAAGAAGAACACCTCGAGTCCAACAACAAGGCAAGGGCACTGATGCGCGCAATCGAAGTTGCTGAGGAGCGGGCTGCCGCCCTGAGCGCCGGCAGCCTAGGTTACTGAGTCAGTCGCATGGGGGACCGACGACCCGAACGAGTTTATGGTCTGATCCGCCGGGAAGACCGGATCTTCCTTCTTCACGCGATGGGGAAGTTAGGGCTGCCTGGTGGCGAATTCAGGGAGCTCGCCGCCGACCGGAAGGTCGAGCTGACTGCACACATCTACGACCAGCTTGGCGTCGAGGCGCGATCTATCTGGGCGCAGGGCGCGTTCGACTACCAGGACGCAACCGAAGATCATCCACACTTCTCCGGTTTCTATTCAGTCTGGGAGCTCGACGGGGCGATAGAAGCCCGGAAAGGCGTCTGGCTTGATGCGGCCGCCGTCGCGGACGCTCCAATCCCCACATCCCTTCGAGTGCTTCTAACAAGCCTCCTCGATACCCGGGCAATGAGGACACGATGAGCCAGGCAATCCACCTCGGCGCGATTGTCCTTTCGGCCGGGCGAATGCTACTCGCCCGGCCCGGGAATGACAGACCATGGGCGCTTCCCGGCGGAATACTCGAGCCTCACCACGCGGACACCGAGGCCGGGATGCTCGAATACCTTTCGCTCTTCAGCATCTCAGTGAACCAAATCGAGAACGACTTTATCGACACTTACTTCCTCCCAGAGAAGGCAGGCAGGGGACTGCTGAACATTTATGCGCCGTCTGATTGGACCGGCGAGGTGCACGCTCCCGGAAACGCCCAAATCGAGTGGTTCGCGCCGGGCGAACTGGTCGAACTCGAGATGGAAGAACATGTCCGCTCAGCCATCCTTGAAGTGCTCGGTATCGGTCAGAAGCCAGAACGGGATACAGAGTTCCTGGAGGAGCTGTCGCTCGCTTTGGAGAATGAGCGTTGGCCGGCAACGGGCGACGACCTTCCGGGAATCAGGCCTTCGGTCCGCGCACTGCTCGAGGTAGCTATCGCAGCAGCCGTCAGCGGCCGTGCAGGCCTCAGAGAAAGACTTGTCGCCGCTGTTGCTCGCGGGGCGAAGCCGTCGGAGCTCGCGGACGTCCTCCTGATGGTCGACAGTCACACCGGGAACGGGATCGCTAAGCAAGGGCTGGCCCTGATCTCCCAGATCGACGAGAGGGAACGGCAGTGAAAGCTCTGCTCTGGGACCTCGATGACACTCTGTTGGACACGCTGGAAGCTCGCGTGGTCGCACTCACTCACGCCTACGAGTCCTACGTGGGCGGCCAAGTGGACGCCAGGGCTATTTGGCGCGCCCTTCGCGGCCGGTCGCTTAGCGAGCTCGGACGCGACCTGTTGGGAGATGACTACCTCAGCTTCACAGAGGCGTATGACGACCACTACCACAGCCGTAGATCGAGTGTGGGACCTTTTCCTGGAATCCCCGAGTTGCTGGAGTGGTGCGAAAGGTCAGGTCTGCTCCTCGCAATCGTGACCTCGAGAAGGTCCTGGGACGCGACCGAGGAACTACAGCGATCAGGCCTGCTCAAACACTTTCATGCCGTCGTGGCCTGGGGTGATGCCGACCTCCACAAACCGGATCCGGCCCCGGTGTTCGCGGCCCTCGACAGGCTGATGGTCAACAGCCCTGAAGATGCCGCGTTCATCGGCAACAGCCCTTCGGACATCAAATCGGCGAAGAGCGCTGGCTGCCTCAGCATCGCCGCTCTCTGGGGAACGCTCGATGAAGAGCTACTCCTGGATGCTGGCCCCGAGGCCCGGGCGTCATCGCCGACCGAGATCCCGGGCCTCATTAAGGGGGAGGTGCCAGCATGACGGTGGCCATAGAAAAGGGCTCGATCCACGTAGGTGTGAGATTTTACAGGGTCCAAGGGGTCGAGATAGTCCTGGTACCCCTCCTCGACGAGGTCTCGTCGTTCGTCCGAATGGCGGGGGATGGTTACTTCCTCGTGGTATTGGCGGGCCCACCAGGCACGGCATATCCGCTGAATCTCAGAGCGAAAGCCTCCTTCGATCCGGGTTATCTGGAGTCGAAGTTCAGTTTGTCTCGGGGCGGCACCGGCTACTCCGGCGAGGAAATTGCCGCAACGCTTCTATCAATCGCCGACGATCTGGAGGAAGAGAAGGTGCTGGACTCATGAGCACCCTGCTGATCGACAACTACGACAGCTTCACCTACAACCTGTTCCAGTTCATGTCCGAGCTGGGGGCAGATGTCATCGTCCATCGAAACGACGAGATCTCGGTAGCGCAGTGCGCGACTCTCAAGCCGACCCACGTCGTGATTTCGCCCGGCCCAGGCCATCCCCGCGAATCGGGCATTTCGAGGGACATAATCCGCGAATTCGCCGGAAAGATCCCGGTCCTAGGTGTCTGCCTCGGCCACCAGTGCGTGTATGAGGTGTTCGGGGGCGAGGTCAACTCGGCCGGTGAGATCAAACACGGAAAGCTCTCCGAGATCACCCACGACGGCAAAGGAGTCTTCGCAGGACTGCCCGAGAGATTCAAGGTCTGTCGCTACCACTCACTCGCTGGGACCTCCGACACGTTGCCGGACGTTCTCGAAATCACGAGCCGCTCCGGAAGCGGAATCATCATGGGGATACGACACCGCGAGAAGACGGTGGAAGGCGTTCAATTCCACCCGGAATCCGTAGCCACAGAGTGGGGCCACGAGCTGCTCGCGAACTTTCTCAAACTGGAGGGCGGACAATGGCGATGACCGAGGCGATCAAGTCCCTTGTGGACGCGAACTCGCTATCGACCGACCAGGCAACGGCGGCGATGGAAGAGATCATGAGTGGCGGAGCCACGCCAGCCCAGATCGGCGCGTACCTTGCTGCCCTGCGCTTTCACGGAGAGTCACCGGAGCTCGTTGCGGCAAGTGCCAGCGTCATGCAGGCACATGCCGAGGCTGTGCCTGCGGCCGACGTTATCGACATCTGCGGGACGGGCGGCGATATGCCCGACACCTTCAACGTGTCGACCGCCGCAGGCTTCGTCGTCGCAGGCGCGGGCGTGAGAGTAGCGAAGCACGGTAACCGCGCAGCATCCTCAAAGTGTGGAAGCGCCGACATCCTGGAGGCGCTGGGAGCGAAGACAGACCTTGGCGGGGATGCTGTGGCCAAAGTCATCGACGACTGCGGCTTCTGCTTCATCTTTGCCCAGCGTTTTCATCCGGCCATGAGGCACGTAGGCCCCGCTCGACGAGAGATGGGCGTCCGTACCATCTTCAACATGCTTGGGCCGCTAACCAACCCGGCAACGCCCCGTGGACAGCTCGCTGGCGTTGGGGCCGCGCAGCTCGCGCCGATTATGGCCGAGGCTTTTCGGATTCGTGAGATGCCCAGGGCGATGGTGGTGCACTCTGAAGATGGGCTCGACGAGGTCAGCCCGGCCATGCCGACCAGGGCATGGGTAGTCGAGGAGGGCAGTGTAAGCGAAAGAGTGCTCAATCCATCCGAGTTCGAATTGCCGTCCCACAGTCTCGCTGAGGTGGCCGGTGGAACGCCGGACGAGAATGCCCGGGTCCTCCGGGATGTGTTGGAGGGACGCAACAGCCCGGTCGCTGATTTTGTACTCCTCAACGCGGCGGCGGCCCTGTTCGTCGCAGGCGAAGCTGGGGAAATGGCCCAGGGCACGGCCCTCGCCCGGGATGCCATCGCGTCTGGCCGAGCAGCTGCGACCCTCGATCGCTACGTCGCGCTTACGAAAGAGTTCTCAAATGGCTGAGCAGTCGATCCTCGACAGTATCGTCGCCCAACGAAAGCTGGACGTGGCCCAGGCGAAAGCAGAACGAACGGCCGGGGAACTGGAGCGCGAAGCAGGCCGGATGGTCGCCCCGCTGGATTTCTGTGGACGTTTGAGGGCAGCGAGTCCCATGGCTCTCATTGCCGAGATCAAGCGAGCCTCACCGAGCAAGGGCGACATCGCCCCTGGAATCGACGCCGCTGAGCAGGCCGCCCGATACGCGAGCGCAGGCGCCGCTGCAATCTCGATCCTCACCGAACCAACGTGGTTCAAGGGAAACCTGGACGATCTCAAGGCCGGATCCCAGGCGCTCGACGGACTGCCATCTCGTCCAGCAGTCCTGCGCAAGGACTTCATCATCGACGGCTACCAACTCCTGGAAGCTCGCGCCTGTGGCGCCGACTCTGCGCTGCTGATCGTCGCCACTCTCACCGACTTGGAGCTGCGGCAGCTTATAAGAAACTCCAGGGCGCTCGGGATGGAGCCCCTCGTGGAGGTAAATACCAGAGATGAGATGGCTCGCGCAGTGGAAGCAGGCGCCAGGGTAATCGGTATCAACAACCGGGACCTGAGAACATTCTCCGTGGACCTTGGCACCACAAACCGAGTAGCGGAGGGGGTCTCCGCCGACGTGTTGCTCGCCGCGCTGAGCGGGATTTCGAACCGCGCCGATGTCGAACGATTCGCCGACGCTGGTGTGGGTGCAATCCTCGTCGGCGAGGCCCTCATGTCAGCAGACAACGTCGGAGCGAAGGTTGCGGAGCTCCTCGGCAGCACGCCGGCGAGGTTTTTCAGGTGACTGGCCCGATTGAAATTGGATTCTCATGCCGCTCGTGAAGATCTGCGGCCTCCGGGATGTCGCGTCCGCCCTCGTCGCGATAAAAAGCGGAGCTGACATGATCGGAATGGTGTTCGCCGAATCCCGGCGGCTGGTCTCTCCGCAGGAGTGCCACGACATCATCTCAGCTATTCACGAAGCCCGCAGAAGGCCGGGGCCGGCTTCGATTCTCGGACCGCAGCGGGGTGAAGTGTCGGGGAGGACCTGGTTCCACGCCTGGTCCGAGGCACTCGAGGACGCGGTGGCACGCTATAGGCCCCTAGTCGTCGGCGTATTCGCTGACCAATCCTCAGACGAGGTCAACGAAATCGCCGACGTCGCGGCCCTGGACCTCGTTCAGCTCTCCGGCGGAGAGCCCGTGGAGCTTGCCGAGCGCATCGAAAGGCCAGTCGTCCTGGTTCAGCACGTCGGGCCTGACACTGACCCTGAAGATCTCGCCGAACGGACCTACCCCGGTCCCGCGGCAGTCCTCCTGGACACGGCCAGCGAAACTGCTCGTGGGGGCACGGGTGAGTCGTTCGATTGGAGCGTCGCCAGCGCACTGGCCGAAAGACTCCCGATAATGATGGCCGGGGGCCTGAACGTCGAAAACGTCAAGGAGGCGATCACCTCAATATCGCCCTGGGCCGTTGACGTGTCCAGTGGAGTCGAAACGAACGGCTCGAAGGATCATGACAAGATCCGCAACTTCATTCAGAAGGCGAAGGGGGCCAACGCATGAGCGAGGACTCAAGCCTGGCACCGAGATTTGGAGATTTCGGGGGCCGCTACATCCCAGAGACCCTGGTCGCCGCCCACGAAGAGCTCGAAAGAGCCTATATAGAGGCCACCTCCGATCCATCGTTTCAGGACGAACTCGACGACCTTCTGCATCACTACGTGGGGCGGCCCACACCGCTCTACTTCGCTGAACGGCTCACACGCGAGGCCGGCGGGGCGCGGATCTGGCTGAAGCGGGAGGACCTCGCTCACACGGGCGCCCACAAGATCAACAACGCCCTGGGGCAGGCGTTGCTGGCAAAACGCCTTGGCAAGCCCCGCGTCATTGCCGAAACGGGCGCGGGGCAGCACGGCGTCGCGACTGCGACCGTGTGTGCGATGCTCGACCTGAAATGCGTGATCTATATGGGAACCGCGGACATCAGGCGTCAGTCGCTCAACGCATTCCGAATGAAGATGTTGGGTGCCACCCTCGTACCCGTCGACTCCGGCAGTAGAACCCTGAAGGACGCGATCAACGAGGCCATGCGGGACTGGGTCGCAAATGTGCAGACGACCCACTACATCATCGGGTCCGCAATTGGCCCACATCCGTTTCCCACGATCGTTCGCGACTTCCAGTCGGTCATCGGGCGGGAGGCACGGCAGCAAATGGTGGAGCAGGCTGGCAAGCTTCCTGATTATGCCATCGCCTGTGTCGGCGGCGGCAGCAACGCAATCGGTCTTTTTCACCCGCTCCTGGAAGACGACGTCCGGCTGATCGGGGTCGAAGCCGCGGGCGAGGGCCTCGCGTCCGGACGTCATTCGGCGACGCTCGTCGCCGGACGTCCAGGTGTCCTCCACGGCACCAAGACCTTCCTTCTCCAGGACCAGGATGGGCAGATCCTTGAGACCCACAGCATTAGTGCCGGACTCGACTACCCGGGCGTGGGACCGGAACATTCGTGGCTCAAGTCCTCTAAGAGAGCGGAGTACGTCGCCGTCGACGATAGCCAAGCGCTTGAAGGCTTTGAGGCGTTGACGCGGACTGAGGGAATCATCCCTGCCTTGGAGCCCGCCCACGCAATATTTCACGCCATGCTCGTGGCGAAAGAGATTGGTCCGGAAGGTGACATCACAATCGGCTTGAGCGGGCGAGGAGACAAGGACATGCACACTGTGGCCGACGCGCTTGGAGTGAAGATCTGAGCCTCACCGCGGGACAGCTTGCTTCAAGGTCAGACGAAGGATTCGCACCCTGGGGAGTTCGCACCGCCGTCATCGCCGTTGTCGCGGCGGTCATCACAATCTTCATAGGGGCAGGAGTTAGCCAGGGCATCACCGCCGCCCTTGGCCACGACACCGTCCCCGAGGACATCGGTGACCAGTTCGCCAAAGGAGCCGACATTGTCGGCTACGCCGATGAGCGACTCGCCGCCGCTGCCTCCGGAGCAGAGTTGCCATCACCACCAACAATCCTTGGAGACAAGGTTGCCTCAAGAGTGTTCTTAACGGTCGCGACTCTGAGCACCCTTGGGATTGGGGCCGTCGCTATCGCCGCAACGAGGAAGAGCCCCACGGAGTTCATCCGGCTCGCCGGGCTCGACCAGATTCGCTGGCGTTGGATTTGGCAGCCTTTCCTGCTGATGATCGCAGCCTACGTGGGTGTGTTCGTCTACGCGGAAAGTGTTCGTGCCCTAGGGATCGAGTTGCTAGTTCCTGACGACACCACGCCACGCTCAGCGCTCCGGGACGGGGCGACATTTGCAGCGTTCGGCGTGCTTGCTCTCATAGCCGCACCTCTGGGCGAAGAGATCCTCTACTGGGGACTGGTCTTCGGTGGGGCCCTCAACCTAGGGTTTCTT
>DASCML010000128.1:0-6103 GCA_036010925.1 Dehalococcoidia bacterium
CGTCGGGAGGAGTACCCGCGATAGCGTGGCCGTGTCCACTGGCGGCCCCGGCAGCGAGAAACCAGCCTCCCGAAGGTGCTGGAGGTCGAACTCGATGTTGTGTCCCACTACCGGATCGTCGCCGGCGAACCCCAGAAGCTTCTGCCCTATATCTTCGATCCGCGGGGCACCCTTCACGTCGCCGCTGGAAATCCCGGTGAGCGACTCGACAAATGCTGGGATTGGGCGACCCGGGTCGACCAGCGATTCGAAGGTGGCTAGCTCCGTTCCATCGGCATGAAACCGAATAGCCGCCACCTCGGTGATGGCGTCCTCCGATGGGTCAAGTCCGGTTGTTTCGACGTCAAGCGCCACGAAGGTCTGGTTCATTCGAACGGCCGTTGACCTCCGAGTCTAAATGGCTTCACCGTTGGTCAGCCAGACCGTGATGGTACTCCAGTCGCTTGGCCCGGTTCAGGTCGGTAGAATCGACCGTCACACCAGCTGGGTTTGGCTACTCTTGAGGAGGTTTTCGCAGCATGAATGTCTATACCACCGATGACATCCGCAACGTAGTTCTTGTGGGTCACGGGAGCGTTGGGAAGACTACGTTTGCCGAGGCTGCGCTGTTTGCAAGCGGGGCGATCACGCGCATGGGCACTGTCGAAGAGCAGAACACCGTCGGCGATTACGACGATGATGAGCACAAGCGAAAGTTCAGCCTCAATGTTTCGATACTTCCCGTTGAGTGGCGTGAAAGCAAGGTCAATCTGATCGACACTCCGGGCTACGCCGACTTCATCTCCGAAGTTATTTGCGGTGCGCACGCCGCCGATCTTGCGATGGTTGTTGTGGATGCGGTCTCCGGGCCTGAAGTCGGCACTGACAGGGCGTGGAATGTGGCCTCAGAGCTGAGTCTCCCGAAGATGCTGCTCATCAACCGAATGGACCGAGAGAATGCGAGCTTTGAACAGACACTGGCCGCGCTTCAGGCGAAGTGGGGGTCTGGTGTTACTGCTCTGTTCCTGCCGATCGGCAGCCAGCAAGACTTCGTCGGCATAGTCGATCTTCTGAGCATGCGGGCATATATGGGTCCTGAGGGAACCGAAGAGGCCGTCCCAGACTCAATGCTCTCGGAGGCGGAGGACTACAGGGGGAAGCTTGTCGAGACGATAGTCGAGACCGACGAGGGCTTGATGAACAAGTACTTCGCGGACGAAGAGCTGTCCGAAGAAGAACTTTCGGCTGCTTTGAAAGCCGGACTGATTTCCGGATCTATCGTGCCGGTGGTCTGCAGCGCCGCGGCGAAGCAAATTGGCGTTCGCCCGGTGTTGGACACTCTCCTGTCTCGCTGCCCCTCCCCCGCTCAGGTTGCGCCGCTTGAGGTCGACGGCAGTGAACTTGCCGCGGACCCTTCCGGACCCACCGTTGTCCGCGTCTTCAAGACCTCGGCTGACCCCTACGTTGGGAAGTTGACGTACCTACGACTGATTTCAGGCAAGGTGACGAGTGACAGTCATCTTTGGAATTCGAACGAATCGGCAGACGAACGCCTTGGCACCCTCTACCTTGCCCGCGGTAAGGAGCAGGAGCCGATAGTAGAGATGTCGGCCGGCGATATTGGCGTAGTGACCAAGTTGGCCCAGACATCGACGGGCAACACGCTTGCCACCAAAGGTAACCCCGTCGTTGTTCCCCCGATCGAGTTTCCACAGCCTGTCTTCTCAATGGCGCTCCAGCCGGCGAGTAAGGCGACTGTCGATAAGCTTGTCCCGTCCCTCCAGCGCCTGGTGGAGGAGGACCCTGGCCTCCGTCTCACCCGGGACCAGTCCTCAGGTGAGACGATCCTCTCTGGGCTTGGTGACGCCCATATCGACGTCACCATCGAGCGCTTGAAGCGCAAGTTCAACGTAGATGTTGAGTTGAGTCTCCCACGGGTTGCGTACCTGGAAACCGTTTCGCGGAAGTCGTCGGCAGATTACACGCACAAGAAACAGACCGGAGGCCATGGCCAGTACGGACGGGTGTCTATCGAGATAGGTCCGCTGCCCCGGGGGACCGGGGTGCAGTTCTCCGAACGGGTCGTTGGTGGCTCGGTGCCAAGAGAGTTCATTCCGGCGGTGGAGAAAGGCGTAATGGAGACGTCCAAGGAAGGGGTTGTGGCAGGCTACAACCTCACCGACTGCGAGGTAATCCTCTTTGACGGGAAGCACCACCCCGTCGACTCGAGCGAAATGTCGTTCAAGCTCGCAGCCTCCCAGGCGCTGCGGGAGGCTGTTCAGGACGCCGGCCCCGTCATTCTTGAGCCGGTCATGAAGATCCAGGTTATCGCCCCTGAGGAGCATTCTGGCGACGTCGTCAGCGACCTGAACACGAAGCGCGCCAAGATCCAGGGCATCACCCCCGACGGCAACGTCAGCGTGATCGAAGCAGAAGTCCCTCTCGCAGAAGTGCAACGGTATGCGTCTGACCTCCGATCGGTGACCCAGGGACGCGGTGGATTCACGATGGAGTTCGAGCACTACGCCGAGCTCCCGTCGCAGCTTGCCCAGAAGGTCACCACCGATGCCAAGGTGGCCGCAAAGTCGAGGTCGTCGAGCTAGTTTCGGTCCAGCGCCGGAGCCCCGAGGCGGTAGGTGCGGGGTGGGGGTTCGTCGCCGTTGCGGGCAGTGATGTTGATAACGATTGGGTTCCCGTCACCTAGGAGAGGTTCGATGATCACAGTGCCCGTGGAGACCCCTTCCGGCAGAAATTCGTGGTTCAGTGAGATTCTGAGCAAGCTATTGAATCCCTGCTGAGTGAGGCGCGGCTCCTTTTGGATCACCACCTCCACATCTGACCCGATTGCCACACCGGCATCGAGAATGCGCGATTCAACGTCGTCAGGATGCCTGACCTTGATCCAGTCCGCTGAAGGATGCACCCGAAATGGTGCAATCCCGGTACCGATGTTCAGAATCTGAATGGTGTCACCGCTTTCATCGCTGCCCTCCGATCCCCACAGGAACATTTCGGTGCGACCGATCGAGCTGATCCTCGGTGCGCTGAGATATCGCGCGGATAGCGCCGGGTCCACCGGCAGTGTCGGGTCCTCGTGCGGCTCGATCGACCAGTCCGGAATGCTCGTCGGATAGTCCATGCTCGGGCATCCCCCGACGAGACCGTTGTCCGTGCAGTCGAAGAAGTTCTGCGGGTCGAAAGCTTGGGCGATGGCCGGGTGTCTGAACTCCGGCATTCTGAAGTCCACCGGAGGCCACAAACGCTTGCCTTCAAGCACCGGCGATGGGAGCGGGTCGGGTGGTACTGTCGGCGTTGGGTCTGGCACCGGCGGGGTGGGAGTTGGGAGGAGAAGCTCAAGGAAGTCCTCGGCCGACCAGCCAACTCCGGCGGGCGTGTCAATTTCCCACCAGTTCAGTTCGTCTGTGGTCACCGGACCCGAGATGATGGTGACGATCGTAGTGTCGGGCAGCACGCTGAAGATTTCAGTATCTAGGCCTGGCGCAGATCTCAACCGGAGGCCGTCGCCATCTGCAGAAACCTGTGCCTGCTCGCCAGGAGTGAACTTGGGAGTTTGGGACTGGGTCCTCAGCTGGGGTTCGTCCCCGTTAGTCTGTTCGCTTTCGTCGAACAGCTGGGGTGGGTATTTCATGCAGCCGTAGACGCGCTCCGGATAGGTGTAGTCCCCGTAGCCATATCTTACGAATCCGTCCGCATCTTCCTGGTAGCTGTGCGCCAGCGGCTCGAAGCAGTGGTAGAGCGGGCTTACCTCGTTGCCGCCACGCAGCGGGTCGAGGTTCGGGTTCAGCGGGTGGTTCAGGAAGGCGAACCCGTTGTATGACCAGATTGCGTAATACCAGTCTTCGAGGTAGGCGGGGTTCCCTTCACCTGCAATCGGCCGGGTCTCCGGTGCGGCGTTCCACTTGTCTGCGAGGATTCGTACCCCTTCGGCGAGGTTAAAGAGCGGGTGGGTGCCGATGAGGGATTGCTTCGCGGACGGCTTGCCCGCGTTGTCGTGCATCCCCGTTGTGATCTGTCCCAGACCGTAACCGCAGTCATGCGCCGAGCGCAGGGTCGGCCCAACCCCCCCATATGGCACCGCGCCCCCGGCGTTGGCCCAGTTCGACTCGATCCAGACAATGGACTTGTAGATCGTGGGCGGGATCCGGTGGGCCGGATCGGCAGGAACACGACCGGTCCTTGGCCCGGCTTCCACGCCCTGGTAGGTAAGGTCCACTACCTCGCCGTTCCCGTAGTCGATGGGGCTAGCCACTGCCGCCCCGGCGACCACTAGTTCGATTTCCGCCGCGTAGTCGACCTCGTAGACCGCTTGTTCGTGAGTGTCGAAGTCGAACGGCCGCCCCTCGCAGAGGTGAGATGCGCGTGCGTCCTTGCTGGTTCTCCCGCCCAGCGTGGCCACCGCGATGGCGACAAAAAGCAGCGCCGCCGCATGTGTCAGCTTCATCTTGCCGACCATCCTAGGAACCGGGTCGCGGGTTCGAGCGCGATCCTCCCTGAAGCCGTGATCGCTTGAAGCTGGACTTCCCCGGGCTGCTTGTAGCTGCCTCCTGTCCAGTGCTGGACCGCTAAAGCACTTCCATCCGCCGCGAATGCAAGCGGGACATCGAATCCGCCGCCGCTCGTCAGGGCTGTGCTCGGGTCAACGCCGAACGTTGGACTGATTGCCGACGGGTGCCAGGCGGTTCCCAGCGCCTGACCGGTCGAGATGGAAGTCTCTAAATGCCCGAAGTTCGGATTGGTGGTGACCACCCTGGGCAGGTACTGGACGCCGGAGTCCGTGTTGGCCTCGACGTAGGCTACTGATAGCGCGTCCGGGCTCAGCACCCAGTCGCGGGTGATGTACGGACCTAAGCTCACCCGCGATTCCTGTCCCAAGTAGAGTGTCGAGCCAGTTCGGTCGATCACACTCAACCAGGGCACCCCGTCAGGACTAAAAGAGAAAGGGTAGATCCCGAGGACACCGGAAAAGACCGCGGTCTCCTCAAGGGTTCCATCAATTCCGGCGATGTAGACTGTGGCGTTGCTGCCGTGCTGCGCAGGCTGTGTGCTGGTTACGGCGACGGTGCTCCCGTCGGAGGTCCAGGGTGGTCGCTGAAGTGGATCAAGCCCCCCCGCCACGAGTGTTGCGTCGCCGGTGGCCAACTCGACTAAGACCAGCGACGCTCGTGGGCTCGAAACGAGCCCGCTGTCGGCGACCACAAGGGCCACGTGCGATCCGTCGGGAGAGACCGAACCGGTCGAGGCGTGGCCGGGGAGGTGGGATACAGACGCGATCTCGTAGCGATCTCCTGGTTCTTCGAGGGAAATCGCGAGGATGCTGTCGGACGTTTGAGACGCGAGTATGACAATCGCATAGTTTCCTCGAGCAGCGGCCGCGAACGCGCCCTGCGATGAGCCTTGAGTCGCACCTACGAGAGCCGCGCCTGCCAGGGCAAGTGTGGCTAAAAGCGGCAGGGCGGCGGCGGTCCGGGCGAGGCCAAAGGGGCCTCGCCCGACGCTTCTATTGGACATCGGCTACCCAGCCAAGCGGAACGATTTCACCCTCTACGAGCCAGAGTCGGGTGTCGTTCGACAGAATCTCGAGATGTCCGGCCTGACCTTGCGAACCAGAGGGAACCTGAACCAGGAGTCGACTCCCGTCCGGCGCCCAGGAAATTGGATGAACGGGCGTGGTCGAGCCCTCGGAGTCGCTAAGCTGCACCGAGCCACCCGGGCCACCGATGTCAGGGATATCTAGGCCGGGCCGCCACACGATCCCGAAATGGTCGTCTTCGCCCGGCAATGACGTGATCTGGCCCGTGGAAAGCAGGATCACCTTGGCTACCACCGCCCGCCCGGCACCCGCGCCGATGACGTCAAGGAAGGCCAGACGAACTCCATCTGGATGGAGCGTCCAGCCTCGAGTCCGGCCGACGCTGAGCTGAGCTACTTTCGCCGCCTTACCGTCGGTCACTCGTGTAAGGGCCGAGCCTGACTGGTCGATTGTCACCACGAGCATGGAGTCCTCGAGAAAACCGACCGGCGCGGCCTCAAAGACGGAATCGAACGTGGCAATGTGAGACTCAATCTTGGTCTCAGTGTCAATGGAAAAGATCTCGGTTTGAAC
>DASCML010000129.1:0-3680 GCA_036010925.1 Dehalococcoidia bacterium
GAAACACAGCCGTGACTGAAGCGGGGTACGTCCCTAGACTGACCCCCCGGATCAGGGGGGTTCGGAACTAGCGATGGGATTCAAGTCTTCTCCCGGTGGCTACCCGGACCGAAAGCTGAATTCACTTCCAGCCGTCTCGCCCGGAAGGATGCGGGAGATTCAGCAGGCGGCGCAGGAGAAATTCGGCCTCGAGCTGCTGCAGATGCTCGAGAACGGTGGCCGGGCCGTTTCCCGGATCGCGCTGGGAATGCTCGGTGGAAAAGGGCACCTGCAGCGAGTCGTGATCCTGGCGGGTGGAGGCAACAAGGGAGCAACCGGCCTTTCCGCCGCCCGGCATATGACCAACTGGGGCCTGGCGGTCGAAGTGGTCCTGGGCGAGGTCGAATCGGAGATGTCGTTCGCGGCCCAGCGACAGGTACGAATCTTGCGCGCCGCCGGGATCCTCGGGGATGAAGAGGCCTCGAGCAGCGAACTGACGCTGGAAGAGCATCTTGCCGGCGCGGACCTCGTCGTCGATGCGCTGATTGGCTATGGCCTTACTGGGCCGCCGCTCGGGATGGCTGCCGCCGTTACCTCGCTGGCCGGGGCATCCGGGCGACCGATCCTTGCTGTCGACGTCCCCACTGGCGTGAACGCCGCAACCGGCGAGCTTTCGAGCCCCTGCATCCGGGCGACGACGACGATGATGCTGGATCTTCCGAAGCAGGGCGTGATCCTTCCCCAGAGCCGCTCTGCCACGGGGGACCTCTATCTTGCGGACCTTGGCATCCCGAGGGGTGCTTATGAGACACTTGGCATCCAGCTCAACGACCTGTTCCACGATGGTCCCATCATCCGCGTCCGTCGTTAAGCAGCCACGCCTATGCCGGACTGGTTATCGACGGTACAATCCCGCGGTCATCCGTCGACCCAAGGTTCTTGCCCGATATGAGCAACATCGAAACAGTCAATGCACTCTTCTCGGCGATCGAACGTGATCGCGCCGACGAGGTTGAAGCCCTTCTGAGTACGGAAGTGCTCTTTCGCTCGTTCCGGGGACCCACGCTGCGCTCCCAGGCAGCGGTCGGCGACTGGCATCGGGAATTCCTGCGCGACTATGCCGATTGTGTCTATTCGGGCGTCGAGTTCGTCGAGCAAGAGGACAGGGCCGCTGTCCGGGCGACGGTGAGTGCGAAAGGCTTCGACTGGCGAGAGTTCACTCAGCGAATGGTGGAAGTCTTCGAATTCGAAGATGGTGTGATTAAAGCCAGGCGGCAATACGCCATGATGCACAACGTGGAGTTCGGGAAGCCTGAAACTGCCGCCCTGAAGAACGTTGATGAGTACCCGGGCGGCAAGCCGGAAGTAGCGCTTGACCTGGCCAACGGCTTCTTCACATCGATCCTTGCCGGAGATGCCGAGGCCGCGGCCGGAAGGCTCGACCCGAAGGCCGCACTCGTTGACGGTGTGTTTGGGACGGCCATCGGGCCTGAGAACGTCGTCGCCATCCTGAGCGAGATGCCTGTACCTGCGTTCGGTGGCTGGCGCATTGCCAGCACGATCGCCGGTCCGAAGGCCGCACTCGTCGAGCTCGAATTCGCCCCTGGTCGGCCTCGCGCCGCGCACTGGGTGCGAGTTGTCGAAGACCGAGTTGTGCTGGTCGAATCATATTGGATGCTCAGGGAGATCGGTGTCCGATCGGACGCGGGAAACAATCCGCGCCACGCCAAGCAGGTCATACTTCCCATCTAGAGCATCTGCCGATGTTCCGCTGACAGAAACGGAGGGCTTTCGAATGGCCACGATGTACTACGACAACGACGCCGACCTCGGCCTCCTCAATGGCCGGACGATCGCCGTGATCGGTTACGGCTCGCAAGGGCACGCTCATGCGCTGAACCTGAAGGACAGCGGATGTGAAGTGATAGTGGGCCTCTATCCGGGCTCCAAGTCCTGGGGAGAGGCGGAGTCCGCGGGCCTGCGGGTGATGAATGTTGATGCGGCCGCCAGGGAGGCGGACATCATCATGGTGCTTGTTCCAGACCAAGTGCAGCGTCTTCTGTACGAACAGGCGATCGAGCCTGGGCTTGGCGAAGGCAAGATGCTGATGTTTGCCCATGGGTTTAACGTTCATTTCCAGCAGATCCAGGCTCCGCCCACAGTCGACGTGACGATGGTGGCTCCCAAGGGACCCGGGCATCTTGTGAGACGTGTCTACACCGAGGGCGGTGGCGTGCCCTGCCTGGTGGCGGTACACCAGGCTCATACGGAAGTCGCTCACGAGGTGGCCCTGGCGTACGCCAAGGGAATCGGAGGAACGCGGGCCGGCGTGCTGGAAACGACCTTCCGGGAAGAGTGCGAAACGGATCTCTTCGGTGAACAGGTGATTCTGTGTGGCGGCCTTTCCTCGCTGATCAAGGCGGCTTTCGAGACCCTCGTCGAGGCCGGTTACCAGCCCGAGAGCGCCTTCTTCGAAACCATGCACGAGCTCAAGTTGATCGTCGATCTCATCTACGAGGGTGGACTCAGCCGGATGCGCTACTCGATCAGCGATACGGCGGAGTACGGTGATTACACACGAGGCCCAAGGATTATCACAGACGAGACGAAGGCCGAGATGAAGCGGATTCTCGGCGAAATCCAGCGTGGCGAGTTCGCCAAGGAATTCATCCTCGAGAACATGGCCGGTCGCCCCCGGTTCCTGGCCACACGGCGCCTCGAAACCGAGCATCCCGTCGAACACGTCGGCGAGGAGATGCGGGGAATGATGAGTTGGCTCGGCGCGAAATAGCCCGGTCTCGGGTTGCTACGCGCGACCCTGGTAAACACGAATAATCGACTCGAGCATCGAAAGAGCTTCGTCGCGGGGCCGCTGGAACGTGTTTCTCCCGATGATGGAGCCGTTGCCGCCGCCGTCGCGGATCGCCCTTGCCTCGTCGAGTATGCCTTCGACATCCTTCGCTGGGCCACCGGAGAAGACGACTATTCTTCGGCCGTTGAAGCAGCTCTGAACGACATGGCTGATCCGGGCTGAGAGCGTCGACACATCAATGGCCTGCTTCTCATACACTTGCTTTGCGGCGTCGAGGAACATGGCGTCGGTCGGTGGTTTCACTTTGACGATGTGAGCTCCAAGCAGGCAGGCCATATGGGCGGCGTAAGCGCAAATGTCCATGGCGGTTTCGCCCTCACGACTTAAGTTTCCCCCTCGCGGATAGGACCAGACCACGACGGCTAGGCCGCTCGCTCTTGCTTCCTCGGCGAGCTCACGGACTTCCTCCATCATCGAATACTGGTCTTCCGACCCCGGATAGATCGTGAAGCCGATCGCAGAACAGCCGAGGCGCAAGGCGTCGCGAACGGAACTCGTGACCGCCTGGTCCTTATTTGTCGAGAGCGAATTCGCGCTGTTCATCTTGAGAATCGTGGGGATCTGTCCGGCAAACGAACTGGCGCCTGCCTCCAGCATTCCAAGCGGAGCGGCGTAAGCCGACAACCCAGCATCGATGGCGAGCTGGTAATGGTAGTGCGGATCGTAGGCCGGTGGGTTGGGAGCGAAGCTCCTCGCCGGCCCGTGTTCGAATCCCTGGTCGACTGGGAGTATTACCAGTTTTCCGGTGCCACCGAGGCGCCCCTGCTGGAGGATACGCGCGAGGTTAGCCTTCGTCCCAGGGCTATCTGATTCATACCCTGCCAGGATT
>DASCML010000130.1:0-11171 GCA_036010925.1 Dehalococcoidia bacterium
CCGCTCCCTGTGCTGCGTCCTGGATTACCTGGTAGTCGATGTACCGAAATCCGAGTTTCTTCGCGACGTCGAGGGCAACATCCTCTCCGGCCGCGCCTATCTGTCGTGCAATTGTGATGACCCGCGTATGCATGGTGCACCTCTGGCAAGGTGCGGGAATTCTACTCCGGACCTCAGCTGTCCGCTGCCGCGTGTGGGTAGACGCGTACTGGGTGTCCCCTCTAGAGAGCGCGCATCACAGCTGAGAAGGCTCTTACGAGTTCCGGAACGAAGCGGCTTCCCGCCAGGCCGGCGAGCACTTTTATCGCGTCGGCCTCGGACATAGCCAGATGGTGCGGCCGATCGCTTATGAGCGCATCAAACGTTTCGCAAAGACCGATGATCTGGGCCTCTAGTGGGACCTCTTCACCCGCGAATCCGACCGGGTAGCCACGACCGTCGATCCGCTCGTGATGACAGGCAACCCACCAGGCTACGACTCCTAGGCCGGGCAACTCGCTAAGGATGTCGCGAGCGAGTACGGGGTGATTCTGAATGTCTGCGAGTTCATCTATCGGCAGAAGGTCGGGCTTCCGCACGTAGGATGTGGAAACGCCCAGCGTGCCAATGTCTTGGAGAAGCGCTGCCAGTCTGATTAATTGGGCTTTGCCCTCCGGCTCACCAAGCCCGAGGGCAACCTCTCTCGCGAGGTTGCCGACCCTCCGTGCTCTCCCACCGGGGTGACCGTTCCGCGCGTCGACAAGGTCGGCGAGGACCGAAAACGCCTCAACCACACTTTCGCCTTGAAAAGGCGTGCCTACCTGCGATTTGGTCAGCTCTACGAGAAGGTCGTTGTCGTAGTAGCCGATCCAGAACGGGTCGACGCTGACCAGTTCGCCCAGCGCCTCGGCGATTTCATCCCCGAAGCCATCACTGGCCATGCTGCGGGCTATCTCGGGCCCGCGACGCCGGACGAGAAGTGCGGACCGTCCGCTCGCCGCGATCGAGTCGAGCCTATCGGCTGCGGCCACGATTCTCGCGACCATCGAACTGGGCTCAACTGGATCTCCGCCACGCGGTGCCAGCCAGCCGTATCTACCATGCTCGGCAACGGCCGTAGCGACCGGCTCGCGCAAGCCGAGGCCCGCCACGATTTCGCTGACGGTTAGCAACTGGGAGGCCAGGAGTTCCGGACCTCGTACTACTTTCTGCTCCTGGGGCTGGAGGATCTTTCCAACGTCATGGAGCAGGCAGGCGAAATATGAGTCTTCAATCTCTTCAGCGGTGAGGCCGAGGTGCTCGGCGAGCTGTTTTCCGACGAAGGCCACCCGGTTGGCATGACCGGGCTCTCTGTCTTCAGCTAGGTCCACGACTCGGCTCGCGACGGCAACCACGGTCCCTTGGTCCAGGTCGGGCACGCCCACTGGTTCCTCGTAAATCGGCGGAGTTGAAAACCCGGCTATTGCCGAACGCAGCTCTTTACCCATGGGTTGGTTGCTCCCAGTAAAACTAACTAATACAGATATCGGCATACTGGTCCGGGCCGTGAAGGCGAGGTTGGTGCCGGTTGGGTAGCTGCACATGAACCATTGACTTCGTATGCTATCTAGCATCCGCGAACGTCGGAGTGGAGTGGCAGTCTCTCCGGGTTCGTTATGCGTAGGGTTTGATGGCGTCGCTTCGGAATGGCCCAACCCAGAGATCTAAGTCTGTCATTCTATTTCCCGGAACCCTTGTATCCGGCTCCACATTCGTAGCCCCACGAGCGTCCAAAACCTTTTCGGGCACAGCCCGATGTAAAGGTAGGCTGTGTGACCTTATTACCGTAGGTTTAGTCCTCAGATGACGACATTGGAAGCGCCCGCCGAACAGGAGCACCCTGTCGAGACCCTGGACCGAGTAACGGTCAGGTTCGCTGGCGATTCCGGTGATGGAATGCAGCTCACAGGGACGCAGTTCACGCGTACCTCGGCGGTATTCGGAAACGACATCGCGACGTTGCCCGACTATCCCGCTGAGATCAGGGCCCCCACGGGCTCCCTGCCCGGAGTTTCGGGATTCCAGGTTTCGTTCGCCAGCACCGATATTATGACCCCGGGCGACCAGCCGGATGTGCTCGTTGCCATGAACCCGGCGGCTCTTCGCGTGAATCTCCCGGACCTGCGGCAGGGTGGGCTGATACTCGTCGACGAGGACGAATTCTCGTCAATGAATTTGGAGAAGGCCGGGTACGAGAAGAGCCCGCTTGATGATGGCTCTCTGTCTGCCTTCAACCTGATCCAGGTCAACATCACTCGTCAGAATGAACTGGCGCTCAAGGGCGTCCCGCTCGATGCCAAGGCCAAGTTCCGCTCCCGTAACTTTTACGCGCTCGGCCTCGTCCTTTGGCTCTACGGCAGAACCTTGGACACGACTATCACCTGGGCCTCACGACAGTTCAAAAGGGTTCCCTCTGTACTCGACGCAAACCTCCGTGCGCTCAAAGCGGGTTACAACTTCGCGGAGACCGCAGAGCTATTCCATACGCGCTACGAGGTCTCTCCGGCGACCGTGGAGCCCGGCGAGTACAGGCACGTTAGTGGTAACGAGGCAACGGCCCTGGGATTTGCGGCTGCGTCCATCAAAGCCGGGCTCCCGCTCGTCTACGCAAGCTACCCGATAACGCCCGCATCGGATGTGCTCCACGAACTTTCAAAGCTCCGAAACTTCGGCCTGAAGACGATCCAGGCCGAAGACGAAATCGCCGCCGCCGGGGCGGCGATAGGTGCCGCCTACGGCGGGCACCTGGCGCTGACTGGGACCAGTGGCCCCGGGCTCGCTCTGAAGAGCGAAGCGATAAACCTTGCAGTCATAACGGAGCTGCCGCTCGTAATCCTTGACGTCCAGAGGGTGGGGCCCAGTACCGGCATGCCGACCAAGACTGAGCAAGCGGACCTCCTCCAGGCAATGTTCGGCAGGAACGGTGACTCGCCGGTGGCGATTTTGGCTCCGTCCGCTCCCTCCGATTGTTTCTGGATAGCGATCGAAGCTTTTCGGATTGCTCTGAAGTACATGGTTCCGGTGATCGTGCTGAGCGATGGATACGTCGGCAACGGCTCCGAACCTTGGCGTATTCCGTCCCTTGATGAGATCGAATCACTGCAGTGGTCCTATGCGGTCGGAGGGGAAGAATGGCATCCTTACCAACGCGATCTCAGCACCCTGGCCCGTGCCTGGGCGGTACCTGGCCAAGAAGGTCTTGAACACCGGATAGGCGGGCTGGAAAAGTCGTCGACATCCGGGGACATCAGCAACGGCCCTGAAAACCACCACGTGATGACCCAGCTTCGGCGCAAGAAGGTCGAAGGCATCGCGCGCGACATCCCTGACCTAGAAATCAACGGGGCGTCGGAAGGCGAGCTTCTCGTCATCGGCTGGGGCGGGACGCATGGGGCCATCACCTCGGCGGTGAGCACCGCTCAGACCAAGGGCAAGAGCGTTTCGTCAGTGCACTTGCGACACTTGAATCCGTTTCCGTCAAACCTCAACAGTGTTATTTCCGGCTTCAAAAAGGTGTTGATTCCTGAGCTCAATTCCGGCCAGCTTGCGATGCTCATAAGGGCCCGATACCTCGTCGACGCGGTCAGCTTCAGCAAGGTGGCAGGTCAGCCATTCAAGATCGCCGAGATCGAAGGGAAGATGGATGAGATGCTGGGCCTCAGCGGACCCTACGAACTGTCATTCGGGTCGTCCTCGATTTCCGGAGAGGGTCAGGTGTAAAGATGGCTCAGGCCCAAACACCCAGCAGCGAAACCCCCGATTCGCCTGGTCTCAGCCGGAAGGACTTTGTCTCCGACCAGGAAGTTCGCTGGTGCCCTGGCTGCGGCGATTATTCGGTCCTCTCGCAGATGCAAAAGACACTTCCCGACCTCGGTGTGCCAAGGGAGAACATCGTCTTCATCAGCGGGATTGGTTGTTCCAGCAGGTTCCCGTACTACGTAGAAACTTACGGATTCCACAGCATCCACGGTCGCGCCTTGACGCTGGCCACCGGTCTGAAGACCGCTCGCCCCGAGCTCAAGATATTCGTGGTTATGGGCGATGGTGATGGCCTCAGCATCGGTGGAAATCATCTCCTGCACGCCATGCGGCGGAACCTCGACATCACCGTCGTTCTCTTCAATAACCGTATTTATGGGCTGACCAAGGGCCAGTATTCGCCGACGTCCGAGTTCGGAAAAACGACCAAGTCTTCGCCGATGGGGACCGCCGAGCACCCGCTCAATCCCGCTCGTGTTGCCCTGGCTTCGCGCGCGACCTTTGTTGCGCGGGCACTCGACCGCGACACGAAGCATCTCGAGCTGATGCTCAGGGAAGCGGCGGCCCACCATGGGACTTCGTTCGTTGAAGTGTTTCAGAACTGCAACATCTTCAATGACGGTGCCTTTGATGCGTTTGCTGATAGGGATGTGCGACAGGAGCACACGACTCGGCTTGAAAACGGCCAGCCCATCCGCTTTGGCAAGAACCTGGAACACGGTGTTCGACTCGATGGGCTCACGCTGGAAGTTATGGAGAACGCCGAGTCGGACGAAGGACTCCTAGTTCACGATTCGTCTCGTCAGGACCCAACCCTCGCTTATATGCTGGCCGGCATGGATTATCCTGCCTACCCGGTGCCTCTCGGTGTCCTGAGGCAGGTTGATGCCCCGGTCTACGAGGACATCATCGAGCAGCAGATCAAAGCTGCCAAAGAGTCGAATCCCGCAGATTTCGACGCGCTTCTCCGGAGCGGCGAAACCTGGGTCGTTAGCTAGAGGCCGCCACCCTCCAAGACCGCTTCGCTCGAATCCTGCATAGACTGTGGCGTGCGGCAGCGCGTCGCGGCTAAGATGTGCGTTCCTGTTTGACTCTCGCTCGGGGTAGCCGCCATGGAGATTGCCCATATTCGAGCGTTCCTTACCGCCGCCGACAGCGGCAGCTTTAGCCGCGCCGCGGAGATTCTAGAAGTTGCGCAGCCCTCCCTGAGCAACCGTATCCTCAGCCTCGAGCGTGAGGTGGGCCAGGTCCTGTTCGAGCGCCTTCGAAGAGGGGTACGTCTTACGGATGCCGGTCGCTCATTCCTTCCATACGCCGAACGTGTCATACGCGCGCTGGACGAAGGAGAGATGGCGCTAGTTGGGTTCCGCGAAGGCACCTCCGGCCAGCTCGCAATTGCATCCGCACCGGCCGTTGGGACCTACGTCCTTCCCGAGGTGCTGAAGGCTTTCTGCCAGGCAAGCCGGGGAATTTCAGTCGTGGTGCGGACAGGCCACTCCGACGAGGTTGTCGAGATGGTCCTCCAGGACGAGGCCTAGGTCGGCTTCGGGCGACCGATTCACCGCCCCGACATCCGAACCACCGTCATCTACCAGGACGAGCTCGTTCTCGTGGTCCCATCGAGCCACCTGTACGCAGAGCGGGAGTCCTTCCCGCTCGACGAGCTTTCGGATGAGACGTTGGTGCTCTTCGATCGGGACTCGGGTTATTACGGAATGATCCTCGGACTCTTCCGGGATCTCGGGGTCATGCCCCGCCAACAGATGCAACTCGACAGCATCGAGGCGACCAAGAAGATGGTCGAGGCAGGGCTCGGGATTGCACTTCTGCCCGAGCGTTCGATCGACCGTGAGTTGAAGGTAGGGACCCTTCATAAGGTCCAGGTGGAGTCAGCCCAACCGGTACGGAGAGATATTGCCGTGATGTACCGGAGCGCCAAGCCGCAATCTGGGCACATGTCAGCGTTTCTTGAGTTGATCGCGGGGGCTTTCAAAGTCGACTTGCCGAAATAGGCGAGATTGTTTCAGCGCCCCAGGTACGTCTTATCGTTCGGGTCGAGCCAGCAGTCGGCTAGTCTTCCCTGGAACCCGTCCGTGGCGTCGAGCGGAAAAGCATGGACGTAGGGCCAGGCAAGTGCGATCACCCTCTCGCTGGCGAAATTGGTGCCGACGTTCGTAGATAGCAGGCGGCGCTGAATGTCGTAGCCGAGATCCCGGCGCTCTTGGTTGTCCAGCTCCACCCTCTGAGCTTCTATCAACGTGTCCATGTCTGGGTCACGAAGAGCGAAACTGTTTCGCGTACCGGCACTGTGGAAGTACGGGAAGACCCAGTCGTCGAGATCGATCCAGCCCGAGTCGGGGCCGGTTACCCATGGGGCCTCCTGGTTCAGCAGGCGGCCAATGATCTCGCTGAGCGGAAGCGGCACCACCTCGATTTCAAGGCCCAGCGCGGCCTGGACGTCGTCGCGAACGAAAGAACCGAGGCCCAGCGTGGCTTCGGCCTCGTCCACGACGTAGAGCACGAGATTGCTGAGGGCGTCTGTTTCCTCTGCCGCCGCCTCGTCCAGCTCCTGGTCCGATCGAAAGGCCGCGAGAAGTGCTGCGGCCTCAGCGATGTCCTCGTTTCGCCCCGCGACGCCCGGCCGGTATCCTGCGAAGGTCGCGAGTTCCGACTGGGGCAGCGACCAGCGGCGGAGTGGCCAGCTTACCCACGGGTTGACCTCGCCTGCTCCGGAGAAGAACTCCCTGATCATCTCTCGCCTGTCGATTGAGTACGACAGCGCGGACCTCACTCTAGGGTCGTGGAATGGTGGATGCGGGGAGAAGAATCGCATGCCGAAGAACTGTCCAACGCCCGCCGGGACCTCGTTCAGGTCTGGGATGACCCTTCGGAGTCGCTCGGCCACCGGTTTGCCCACGAATGCCACATCGAGTTTCTTGGTACGCAGCTCGGCCTCGACCTCCGTTGCGTCGGTCGGCTGAATGATCGAGAGGCCGTCGAGGTAGGGGCGCCCGCCGCCTCCGTACCAGTCTTCCCTTTTCACCGCACTAGAAAACTGCTGCTCATTCCACTCAATAGCGCGGAACGGGCCGCTGCCGAGCTGGATATTCGCCGCGAAGCCTTGCTCGGCGGCTTCGGGGGCGACGACGAATGAGTGAACGTCCGCCATCCTATGAGTCATTGTCGCCAGCGGTTCGGACATCGTCAGAATCAGTGTTGTGGGATCGAGCACCTGGACCGACTCAACGTTGAGCCACTCGGAGCGACGGACGAATGTTCCGTCGCCGTTGCGCTGGCGTTCGATGCTGAAGGCGATGTCGGCGGCGGAAACAGGTCTCCCCTCGAGCGGCGCCCTCTCGTCCCACCGAGCTGCGGGGTTCAGGTGGACCACGTACGTAAGAGGGTCAGGCGTTTCCGGGAGCGTCGTAGCGAGGTCTACTCCGATGATTCCCTCCGACTGGCTCTCGTAGGTGAGCAGGCGGCTGAACGTCATCGACTGGTAGGCTGCGAGCGGCGGCGCCTGTGTCTTGTGGGGGTCGAATTGGCCGTCGCTGATTACCAGCCCCGTGAATCTCAGAGTGCCTCCGGCCTGGGGAGCGCCGCCGCTCGCAGTCGTTGGCCTGGGGGTTGCAGTCGGAACCACCGGTGCGGACCGCGGGGTGCTCGTGCTGGTTGCCCCAGGTCTCGTGGTGGACCCGTTGTTGCAGGCCGCCAGCACCAGGCTCGAGGCGGCGCCGGCGGACAACTGCAGGAAGCGGCGGCGGCTTCCTTTCCATCGTGGCCTTCTCAACCGGACCATTTGGTCATCGTACCGCGGCTTAGGACAGGAGAAAGCCGACACCCAACGGCCGGTTTATCTGGCGGGTCAGCCTTGAATCTACTGAGCTGGCTATTTACTAACCGACGCCGGCGGCGGCCCTGGACTTCCTCACGAGCCGCTTCTCTTCATCGCTCAGCGATTCCCAATCCTTCAGGACCTCGTGTTTCAGCGGGAATACGTGGACGGCATGCCAGCCACAGACGTCTTCACAGAGCCTGCAGCCCGTGCACTTCTTCTCGTCCACGGTACTGACGCCAAAGAAGTCGTCGGTCTGGCCGGTGGGTTTGAGAGTGAGGGCATCGAACGGGCAGATGCTGATGCAAAGCTCGCATCCTGAACCGATGCACTTATCTTCGATGACGATCGCCTTTGGCCGTTCGTTCTTCTTCACCGACCGGCAGGCGTCTCCCCAAGCGTTGAGGATTGCTTCCGGGGGACAAACGATCCCACATGCCCCGCAGTCGATGCAGAGCGTCGCGTCGACGACGTGCAGCTGATTGCGGTCGCCCGTGATCGCGTTTGTCGGGCAACGCTTCGTGCAAGCTGTGCAGCCGACGCAAGTCTCAATGATCTTGTACGCCAAGATTCATCCTCCACGGTGCTATAGGAGCCTATCACGCTCCGAAGCTTGGTTCACCGGCGCGCTACCCGGCCCGAATTGAGAAGTGAGCAGCGCCAAAGTGACCAGGCCGACGTCGCCTGCGCGACGGCCCTTGAGCGTGTCGAAACTTGCATTTTGGGTACCCATATCTGCCTATACTAGATCGACGGGATTCGCCGGTGGCGACCCCACTTAACTGAAGAATTGGAGTGCCTAATGAAGTCTTTCCTTGGTTTCCTCAAGCCCGCTCGCTCCGCTTACGCCCACTGCGATGGCCCATGCGGTGTGTACGATCCGGCCTCCGCTCGTATACCGGCGGAAGCGGTCCTTTCGATGGCAAAGAAGATCGCTGCCCTCGGTGATGCGACCGACCTTGAGTCCGTCTACACGCGATCGCGCTTCATCATCATCAAAGAGCAGCAGGCTGATCTTGTTAAGAAAGAACTTGACATCCTCTGGCATGACTTTTTCAAACCGGAGCACCTCGACAAGTTCCCGGATGTTCACACAACGTTCTGGGAAGCAGCGAAGCTCGCTTCGAAGAACAAGACCGAGAACGACCCTGCCAACGGTGACGCGCTGCTCGCGACCATCGAGAAGATCCACAACATGTTCTGGTCGGCCAAAGGGCGGTCAGACGTTCCTTTCTACACGGCGGGATAAGACCGCCGGAAAGACTGCCATCATTCTCGCAACAAACGGGATGGTCTTACTTTGAGGAGGGCCGCCGTTGCGTTTGCACTTACGCTCTGGATGCTCGCCCTCATCCGGGTGATGCGGCGTTTGCGGGCCTACGAGGTCTTTGGCTCCAGTATGGTCCCGACCCTTCGCCACGGGGACTTCGTGCTCGCCGACGCAAAGGCCTACAAGGGGCGAGCTCCGCGACCGGGCCATGTGGTCGTCGTTGATGACCCGCGTGACCCAGAACGAACGATCATCAAGCGAGTGGCCTCAATCGACCTCGTAGCTGGAGTCTGGCTGGAAGGGGACAATGCCGAGGAGAGTACGGATAGTCGTGCTTTCGGTGCCGTCTCCGTGGCGGCCATGCGGGGCCGGGTGTTGGCTAAGTATTGGCCATTACCGCTGCGACTCTGGAGGGCCTAGAACCGCGCAACCTCTTTCAACGCATCGAACAGCAGTGCGTTGGCGGCGAGCACCCCGTTTGGGTTCTCCTCGAAACGCCCTCCGGCCTCTAAGACCAAAAGCGCCCCGGCCGCATAGTCCCACGACCCCAGCCCTCGCTCGAAATAGCCGTCCGCCCGCCCGGACGCCACATCGCAGAGGTCCAGCGCCGCTGACCCGCTACGTCTGAGGTCGCGGACCGCGGGAAGCAGCTCGACGAGCTGCTCTGCCTGGCTCCTCCTGAGGTCCTTTGAGTAGGAGGAGAATCCCGTCGCAATTAATGCAGTTGAGCGGTCTTGCTTGCCCGAGACTCGGAGGGGCTCGCCATCACGGAAAGCGCCCTTGCCGCGGAGGGCCCAGTAAGTGCTTCCGGCCGAAACGTCGTGAACCACACCTACGTGTCTTCGACCGTCCACCTCGACTGCAATTGAAACCGCGAAGGCCGGTCGCCCGTAAAGGAAGTTGGTGGTGCCGTCGAGAGGGTCCACGACCCATTCAACACCTGTGGTCCCGGTCCGTTGGGAGCCCTCCCCGGCCATCAGGCCGTCGCTTGGGCGGGCATCTTCGAGCCTCTGGACGATCAGTGCTTCACTGGCGTGGTCTACCTCGGTCACTGCATCGACCGGCGATGACTTCGTGTTCACAGCTAGGCCGTTCTCACTGATGCGGCCCCTGATTAACCGCCCGGCTTCCCGTGCTGTGAGGAGAGCCAGATCCAAGAGCGGGTCGATGCCGGCCATTTGCGGGGGTGCCCCTTGCAACTGTTGTAGGACCAGCGAGTCGGTTGGGAATGCAAGCTCCGGCGGTTCACCAGGCGGCCAGAACTTCAGCTCTGAGAGCTCGCCATCGACTGGCTCCCGAGCGCCGCCCGTTATCGATCCCTCGAACCATATGCCGACGGTTTGAGCCTCCGAGCGATGGAAGTTGGAATGGACGGCCAGCACGTCCCCTACCTGTATTTCGAGCCCTGTCTCCTCCCGCATCTCTCGGGCAGCCGCGTCCCGAACCTCTTCGTCGTACTCAACGTAGCCGCAAGGAATGCACCAGAGCCCCTTGTAGTGTCCAGTCGCCCGTCTACCCAGCAGGACTGCACCGGCTAAGTCGCGGACGACGACGGCTACACCTGTGGTTGGGTTTCGAAATCGCCGGAATCCACACGACGCGCACCTGGGAGGAGAGGCCCCACGGATTTCCAGCCGCGTGCCGCAGTCCGGGCAGAAGCCTCCGGTAGTGCGGGGGGAGTGGCTAGAGGACATCGCTAGGGCTTTGGGAGCTTTCCGCCGGTGTGCAATTCGCAAAGTGCTAGCAGATCCTCAGCCACTTTTCCGATTGCGATGGCGACACCGTCATTCTGGGGTCGGTCGCCTGGTCCCCAATGCTCCTCGGCGCGCGAAATAACGACGTCCGGTACGCCTGCTACCGCGCCGATGTGCCGCAGGACACGTGTGGCGTCGGTGACTCCAGGCTCGGCGTCGCCGCCGGCTATGCCGATCAGCGCGAACGGCTTGCCGCCTGCCTGGGGCACATCAACGAAGTCCAGGGCGTTCTTGAGCGCACCGGGCATGGCTCCGTGGTATGTCGGCACAGCAAGGACCAGCGCGTCGGCGGCTTCGAACGCCGCCCTCCAAGCGGTGACGGTTGGCGGATAGCTGTCATCAGGCCGCCCGTCTAGCAAGGGAAGGCAGCCTATGTCGAAGGTCTCACATGTCGCTCCGCCATGTTCAAGCGCCGCGAGTGTGAACCTGATCGCCCGCCCTGCTTGGCTTCCCTTGCGATTACTTCCATCAATGCCGAGGATGCGTGCAGCCACTTTCGAAGCCTAGACGGCCCAATTAGTTCCTGCCAGCGTGG
>DASCML010000131.1:0-8270 GCA_036010925.1 Dehalococcoidia bacterium
CCGGGCATCATGCTATCAGCCGGTGTTCGCCGAGCCGGTGGCATGAGAGGTGACACGGTGAGCGAACTCCTGGAGGCGACCACACGGACCAGCGAACCATTCATCGTAATGGCAAAGCCCGTCGGCCCGGTCTGCAACCTAGAGTGCGACTACTGCTACTATCTCGACACCACTCACTTCTATGCTCGTCCGCATCAGTTCCGGATGTCCGACGATATGCTCGACATGTTTGTCCGCCAATACATTGAGGCCAGTTCCGGGCCGCCGGTCCGCTTTGTCTGGCACGGTGGCGAGCCGACACTCGCGGGAATCGACTTCTACCGGCGCGCCATCGAGTTCCAGCAGCGCTACCTCCCCGCGGGGTGGACCTGCTGGAACAACCTCCAGACCAATGGCACTCTCCTCGATGAGGATTGGTGCTCCTTCCTGGCCGATGAGCACTTCGAGGTCGGGTTGAGCATTGACGGCACGCAATGGTTGCACGATGCCTACCGAAAGGACCGAAGTGGTCGTGGCACTCACGAGCGCGTGGTCGCTGCGGCCCGCCGCCTTCAGGCCCATGGCATCCAGCCGGACCTCCTTTGCACCGTGACAGCCGCGGTGGCGGAAGAGCCTGTGGCCGTCTATCGAGCGCTGAGAGGCCTCGGTACCGGCTGGTTCCAGTTCATACCGATCGTGCGGCGGGGGCCGGCCGGACAGGTAACACCAGAGTCCGTAACTCCCGAAGCTTATGGGAGGTTCCTCTGTTCGGTGTTCGACCAGTGGGTGCACCACGACCTTGGGAAGCTGAACGTGCAGCAATTCGCCGAGATGTCGTTGGTGTGGGGAGGGGGAACTGCCAACGTGTGCTGGATGGCTCCGACTTGCGGACGGGTACTCGTCGTCGAACACGATGGTGCCGTGTACGCGTGCGACCACTTCGTCTCGCCCGAGCACCGAATTGGCGAACTCGAAACCTCCCACCTCGTCACATTGGTCGATGCGCCGAACCAACAACAGTTCGGCGTCGACAAGCAGGACAGGCTCCCGGCTCAGTGCCGTTCCTGTCAGTGGTTGTCGGTGTGCAACGGTGGCTGTCCGAAGGACCGTTTCGCCCTGACGGAGGATGGCGAAACGGGACTGAACTACCTTTGCGATGGCCTGCGACAGTTCTTCGCTCACGCGGAGCAGCCTTTGCGCCTTGCCATCGAGCGCGTGCGCAAACGGAATCGCCCCGAGGCCATCATGGCGGATCTACGCGCGGAGTCGATGGTGCGCTGGCACGGAATCGGTCGGAACGATCTTTGCCCTTGCGGCAGCGGGCGCAAAGCGAAGCGATGCTGCTGGTCGCAGCGCCCATAACGGTGTCTTCGACTGGTTCTTCTAGGACTCAGGCTGTGCATCCTGAGCTTCGCCGAGATGTGCTCGACGTACTTGCGAACTGTTGCACGCTTGGTGGATAAGGGTCGTGCGATGTTAGCGTCTCGCGCGACCGAGGCAGACAGTGGCAGCACTTCCGGCTCGCGGCTTGTCAGCAAGAGTGGTGGGGGGGTGCGGGGTACGCCTAAGCCACTGGCACCACTGCTCCGGTACACAGATACGGAGGCAATGGTGGGCTGGGCGAGAATCTCGCTTCTCGCTGATGCCTCCATGTGAGGTTCCCTATCCGAGACGCAGAGGACAAGATGTCACAGAAAATGATTCAAAATACAGATGCATAGGTTTCACTCCAAAACCTACGCTTCCCAAGCTACGCCGACTCGTGAATTGTGATGCATCGCATCGGCTGAAAGGGATATCCAGATGACATCGGTTGAAGAGCGCCTGCGGAACCAAATTGACCCAAGGGAGTTCGACACTCCTGAATTCCAACGTGACCCATTTCCTCTGTACAAGCGGTTAAGGGATCACCATCCCCTTTACACGGACAGATTCCACAACCGCTGGGTGGTTTCACGTTACGAAGACGTCGTTTCCGTCTTCCAGAACAACGAGGGCTTCGACCGGGGGGTCTACGACCCGAGCGGACCTCATGAATTTGGCAAGAACCACGTGTTCGGCCCCAACATCCTTGAGTACGGCAACAGTGAGGAGCATCGGTTCCTGCGGAACATCGTTGCCGACCAGTTCGTGGGGAAACGTCTCGAATCGTATGTCCCGGTTATCGAGCAGATCGCCCGCGAGCTTACCGACAAGATGTCGGCCAAGGCCGCCGAAGACATAGCCAAAGACTTCGCGAACAGCGGCGAGGTTGAGCTGGTGAGCCAGTTCACTACCCAGTTCCCCATCCGAGTCATTTCGAACTTGCTCGGCCTCCCGCGACACGACGAGGACACCTTCGTCCGCTGGTACCAGGCACTCATCGAGGGTCTCGGGTTTGGCGGCGAGCACCTCGCTGCGGGAATGGCTGCAAGGGACCAGATTTGGGACTATATGGATCCGATCATTGCTGAGCGGACGAAGAACCCCGGCGACGACCTCGTTTCCCGATTCATCAATGCTGAACTCGACGGCAAGCGACTGAGCGTGGACGAGATCAAAGGCTTTATCACTCTCGCGCTCGCCGGCGGGGGAGATACGACAGACAAGGCGATCAGCAACATGTGGTATCACATGCTCTATACCCGCCCGGACCAGTTCGAGAATGAGGTCAAGAAAGACCCGGAGCTCTGGAGCAATGTCTTCACCGAGACGATGCGGTATGACCCGGTGGTCCACGCGCAGGGCCGTCGAACCACCCGCGAGATTGAGATGCACGGGAAGGTCATCCCGGAATGTGCGTCGGTCACGCTCTACATGGCCGCAGCGACCCGTGACGAGCGAGTGTTCAAGGACCCGGACACATTCGATATCTTCCGGGATGATGTTCACATGGGAAGGGAGATCCGCTCGGGTCACTACATGGACGGCAAACCCGGCCACCTCGCCTTTGGAATGGGACAGCATTTCTGTATGGGCTACGCGGCGGCGCGCCAGGAGTCCATCATCGCCAGCACTCGGCTCTTCGAAGCCATGAAGAACCCGCGCCCAAAGTTTGCAGAGCACGAAGGGGTCGTGGCACCGAGCATCGACTCTGGCGGATTTCGGTCGCCGAAGGAACTCTGGATCAAGTTTGACGTCGCCTGAGGCCGTCTGTCAGAACGAAAGGATGGGAGCTATGAAGCTGAAGGTAGACCTGACGAAGTGCACAAAGTCGGGGGAATGCTATTACAATCACCCGCGCTTGGTGCGGCAGCGAGAGGACGGGTTTCCGGAGGTCATAGCCGAGGAACTGGTGACTGACCGACAAAAGATCGAAGCCCAGCAGGCGGTTTCCGCCTGCCCTATCGCCGAAGAACGGCCAATTTTCATTGAGCCATAGGGAGCTGAAGAGGAGCTGACCCCGGGTGATGCAGGTGTCTTGCGACTACCTGCCGCTGAAGAGGGCACGCTGTAAGTAATCCGACGTAGTAGGTGCCCGCGCATCCATGGAGCTCCAGGGCCCTGACGAGGAGGGCCTTCACTTCGGGCATGTCGAGGCGCAGTTATCGCCCCTTGTGCTGCGGGTTCGCTAAAGAGTCGCTGGGTCTCGGCGCACCGCGTCCTGAACCTTTACCAGCGGCTGCCGCCACCCCCGCCAGTACGCGGCTGGGACCGGAAGCAATCGTTGCAATAGACGGGACGGTCGCCAGTCGGTTGGAAGGGCACACGGGCTTCTTTGCCGCAAGATGCGCAGGTGGTGGTGAACATCTCGCGTGCCCCGCCGCGACCACCTTCAGAGCCGCGCCGCGCGGCGCGGCAGTCCGGACAACGTCGGGGCTCGTTTGTGAATCCCTTGGACTCGTGGAATTCCTGCTCCCCACTGGTGAAAGTGAACGCACTCCCACAGTCTGAACAGGTAAGCGTTTTGTCGGTGAATGACATCGACGACCTCCAGGTAAGTTGGAATTCTCTACGGATCATCGAGCGCCAGTGATAAACGGGAGTCGGACGAATGTAGCGAAGTACCTGACAACTAAGTTACGGTGCTTCGGCGTCAAGTGCGAGTCGCCAGTTGCTTTATTCGAAAATTGGCAGGTTGTTCGGCCTCAATGGATTGAGTTCGCGGATCCTCTCAGACGTCTGGCGCGGCGGCCTCTCTTCTGAGCGAAGGGGTCCTGCTGCGAGTGATATAAGAAATTCTCGGCCATAGCCAGATTTCTATTACCGCCAACACGTAGGCCAGGCGCGTTACTCCCCGGTCCTGGCCGGTGAAGAGAAGGAATCGATCCGCTTGCTGAGTGGGCGGCGAAGCTCCCGGCACCGTCAAGCTCTGGCCGCTGCTGAGATGGATCACCGTGTAGATATCGGCGTCGGGAGTGGTCACGGCAGCACCTCCGGGCGTAGGCAGAGATAGCCGTCGGCGCCTCCCTGATCGGTCATTGCAGGGGGCGTTGCCAGGTGACGAGGATGCGGGGCTTGGGCTTCGTAAAAAACGCGAACAGTCCAATGGTCAAGAACCGCAGGCAACCCCTGCGCTGCTCGACCTGGGTCTGCGACTGCACGGTCCAGCCGTCCTTAGACATTTTCCGGGCGCCCTTTTGGAAGGCCTTGGAGTTTGTGTACTCAACGACCTTCGTTTCCATCTGCTGAGGGGCTACCGGAGCAGCGGGGGGAGGCGTTGGGGCTCCACTGACGGGGGTTACCGCAGACCTTGCAAAAGCCGGAGCCGTCATCGAGCTCCTGGCCACAGTTCGAGCATTGATTGGGCATCGGGATCCTCCGTGGAATCGCCACTCTACGCGGGCCGAAATGCTATTTACGCAGGGCGGGCCTCGCGGAAATGTAATCTTCACACTGGTGCGGCTGGTTATGTGCAAAAGGGCCGTGACGGGGAGAGAACGGGCCGCAATCTGGGTTACGCTGCGGGGACCGGGCGGATGGGGTGTCGCTCAGAGGGAGGATGCCCATGCCGGTAGGAACGTTCGTGGTGGTGGTTGAGACGGAGGCGGACGAGGCGATCATTCGCTCGATCCTGGAAGCTCTGCCGGCCCGAGTGTTGTCCCTGGAGGAAGGGGCCGAGCGGCGAAGGCCTCGGCCTGGCGGCGCAAAATCTCCTGCTCAACGGAGCCGAGTTCAGGAATGATGTGAACCCACGGCGGGAGCTCCGGCTCGTCCTGGACGTCCTCGATCGGCGGCAGATGGCCGGCTAGGCGCATTGCGTCCTCGACGGGCATGTGTGCGAGCTCGGCACTTCGCCACACAAACGGGGGATCGGGGGTCCGAGTTCCGCGGCGCCACTCATGGACCGCGGCCGCGCTCACCTCAAGGTAGGCCGCTACCTGGCTCTGTTTGAGGCCGCGGCTTTCCATCGTCGCGTTGATTAGCTCCGCGATACCTTCCAAAGCGCCACCAGCCTAGTTGATTTTTCTTTAGCTGCGGCTAATTCCCTTGACTAGTGCCGCGAAGCCTGTTTCACAAACCAGAACACCGCTTCGCGAATACCTAGATGGCCGCGGGATCCGCTATGGCTGGGTCGCCGAGAAGCTCGGGGTGAGCGCGGCCACTATGACGAAGCTCATGAACGGCACGCAGTCGATATCGGTCCTACACGACCGGGCGCTCTGCCAACTGTTCGAGGAGCCGGTCGGGACGTTCCTCCCGGCGGAGGCGGCGCCCAATGGGTAGGCCGCAGACGCTCACCGGCGCCGTAGAGGACGCTCACGTCGAGCTACTCGCGAAGTCGTACGAGCTCGGGAAACACGATCAGTTCGGGCTCGTCGTCTGGCTCCTCTCGGTGCTCGTCCAGGCGCCGCAACCGACCCCGACCGCGATCGTCGTCCCGTGCGATGCTCCCGGCCGCGTCTGCGCCCAGCCGATCGGCGGCGTGACGCCGCTCGCCGCGCCTACCCGATAGCCTTCCTGTAGGCGCTGATCGAAGCGTCCTCTTCGCCCGCTTCGGAGTAACGGAGCGTCATCGTCAAGGTGCTGTGCCCGAGCAGCTTCGCAACATGCGCGACGTCGAGGCCGGCGGTCCGCATCCTGGCCGCGAAGCCGCGGCGGAAGTCATGCGAGCTCACCTCGACGCGGTTGTCCGGAGTGCTGGCACGCTTCGCTAGCTTGTCGAGGACGAGGCGGATCGCGTTCGAGGACATCGGATCGCCGCTGCGGCCGTAGAAGAGAGGGCCGTCGCCGGCGCCGCCGCGCTCACCGAGCACGTACTCGAGGACCGCGGCCTTGGTCTGTGCGTCGAACGGGACGCGCCGCTCTCGCCGACTCTTCGCGACTTCGGCACGGACAACGAGCAGCGGCGCGAGGGGGTGTTCCGGCGTCTTCCTAAGCTCGAGGCCCTCATAGCGGACCTCCGCGAGCTCGGACCGCCGGATCCCCGTTGCCCATAGCAGGCGCACGATCGCGATGTTGCGGAAGTAGTTCTCGATCTTCCGGCCTTTCGGGCGGTCCGCGACGACGGCGATGAGATCATCGAAAAGCGTCTCGCTGACGGTCCGCTTCCGCTCCCGCGGGACGCGAACGCGCTTGACCTGGCGCCGTATGTCGCGGTCGATCGTCTCGCGGTCGAGCAGCCACCCGATCCACGCGTAGAGGTGGCGCTGGTGGTAGGCGATAGTGCCCGCCGCGGCGCCGCCGCGGCGTAGGTGGGCGAGGTATAAGACGACGTGATCTTCCGTGAGCTCACCGGGAACCGCCGGGGTCGATGGGAGTCGCTCGAATCGTTCGAGGACGGATTCGTAATCGCGGATCGTGACCGGCGAACAATTCTCGGCCTCGCGTGCAGCGAGGAATAGGGTGATCGACAGCGATGTCGCCGTCGGTGTAGTCGTGCTCTCTAGTTCGAGTAGTCGTGCTCTCAAGTAACCGGACCTTTCGCTTGTTCCAACACGCGGGCGGCCGGTTATTGTCTGCTCCAGACTCAAAAATCGATGTTGGTAGCAGGGGAGAGACTCGAACTCTCGACCTCACGATTATGAGTCGTGCGCTCTTGCCAGCTGAGCTACCCTGCCAACCGCATCCGAGATTAACAGAGCCCCCATTAGCAGGCAGCCGCCTCAGACGATCATCGCCGCCGAGCCGCGCTCCGGATCCTTGATAACGTCGATTCTCCGGTCGAAACGCTGTTTCAGATCTTCGATGTGGGTGATTACCAGGACCAGCCGAAAGCGATCCTTGATCGAGACCAGCGCGTCTACCAGGCGATCAAGTCCCTCCTGGTCCTGGCTGCCGAAGCCCTCGTCGATGATCAGTGTCGCGAGGGAGGCACCCGACCGTTCGGCGAGTAATTGTGATAAGGCTATACGAAGCGCAAAGTCGATCCTGAATGCTTCTCCTCCGCTGAACATCTCGTAGTCGCGTTGCCCGACCTCGTCTGAGATCCGGATGTCCAGCGTTTCGGCTACCTTGCCGGCTTTCGTCTCCCGGCGTGTCGCAAGCTGAAGCTGAATGCGGCCGCCAGTCATGCGGTCCAGCAGGTCATTAGCGATAAGCTCTGTCCTGGGGAGCGCCTGGTCGATGAGCATCGCCTGCACCCCGTCGCGGCCGAAGGCCCTGCCGAGTTCGCCGTAGAGGGCCGCCTCTTTGGCAAGTGCGGACTCGGTGTCCTTCGCAGTTTCGAGAGACGCTTCGAGTTCGAGCAGGGTGTCTCGGTCTTTTTCCGCCTGGCCACGCTTGAATAGGACGGTGCGCTCTCGGTCGGCGACGGCTGCCAGGTCGACGTCCGCGCGGGCAAGTGGCTCGCTCACGTCCCCGGAAGCGGCCAGCGCGATTTCTGCTGCTTTGAGCGAGGCAATGATCGTCGCGAGCTGCTCCTCGAGTTGCTCTAGGTCAGCCTTTGCCATCCCGGCCATTTCCTTCGATGCCTCAGCTTTGGCGCCGGCCGATTCGAGTTCGCGGAAGCGGGCTTCAGCGTGCGTAAACGCCTTGAGCTTTTCCCTGACTCGGTCATGTTCGGCCGGGTCGTACCCTGTTTCCGACAGCGCACCTTGAGCGGATTCGAGTGCCCTGCGAGCATCGGCGGCGAAAGTCGCCTTTGCGATCGATTCCTCGATCCCGGTAAGCCTCTCGGCGATCGCGCTTGATCCGGCCGCTCTGGTACGGGCACCGTTCAACTTCGTCGCAAGGTCGGTTTCCTTCTGCCTGAGCAGCTTCTCAGCAGATTCCCTGGCGCTTCGCAGCGCTTCTGCGCCCTTCTCGTCGGCGTCGGCGGCGATTTTGGCTAACTCAGCCTCTTTGATTGCCTGGCGATACTGATCGCCTAGACTCTTACGCTCGACTGCGTACCCCTCCTGGATTTCCTCCACCTGTTCCCGGTCCAGCCG
>DASCML010000132.1:0-8150 GCA_036010925.1 Dehalococcoidia bacterium
TCCCATCTGGGCAGTGATGATCGCCCCCCAATCACCACCCTGCGCCCCGAAGCGGTCGTATCCGAGAACGTTTCTCATCAGCTCGACCCACATGTCGGCCGTTTTGCCGGGGCTGACCCCGGGCGTCGTCAAGGGAGAAGAGAAAGCGTAGCCAGGAAGAGAGGGTACGACCACGCTGAAGGCATCAGCCGGGTCTCCGCCGAAGCTGGCCGGGTCGGACAGTGGGCCGATGACGCGGTTCATGTCCCAGAACGTCCACGGCCAGCCGTGGGAGAGAATCAGAGGAATCGGGTTCGGGCCCTTCCCCGGTTCGTGGACGAAGTGGATGGGAACGCCGTCCATGTCAACGCGGTAGTTCGCGAACGAGTTAATTTCAGCTTCGTACTTTCGCCAGTCGTACGTGTTGATCCAGTAGTCCACGGTCTCTTCCAGATAGGCGCGGTTGGTGCCGTAGCGCCAGTCATCGTTGGCGAAGTCGGCCGGCCACCGAGTGTGGCGTAGCCGCCAATCAAGATCATCCAAAACAGATTGGGGAACATTTACCTCGAAGGACGTTACCTCCACTGGAATCTCCTCCCGTACGTGTGCTTCTGCCCACGTACGGGCAGCGACGCTAGGCACAGCTAGCGGAGTTGTCAACGAACGGGCCGGACCGCGAGGAGGCAAGTCGTGGTCCATCGCGAGCCGGCCTCGCCGTGGAAGATCGAGGCGCTGATTCCCCTCCAGAACTAGGTCCTAATGGGACTCGGTCAGGAAATCTGACAGAATCTCGGCGCGGACAAGTTGTAAACGAACACGTTGGCCCGAGAGGTAAACCGCGCATGGTAGTCGAAGAAGGCCGAATTTTGCAGGCTCAAAAGACGAATACTCGGGTGGCCAGTCTCTGATGCCGGAGCGAACGATTGAAGCCGAGCGATTTGCATCCAGCATCAAGACCCATCTGGTCGACGCGCGCGATGTCAAAGTGCTGGAGCTGACCAAGTTCCCTCGCGGTGTTTCCCGGGAGACCTGGGCCGCGAAGGTCCTCGTCGACGGGGAGGAACGCGCGTTCAGTATCCGCCGGGACCTCCCAGGTGGGGCAGTGCAGCCGTATCCGCTCCGCCTCGAGTTCGATACATACTGGCGGCTAAAGGGAACCGAAGTGCCAATAGCCGAGCCGCTCTGGTACGAGGACGACCCGAACTGGTTACTCGATGGGCGTGAGTTCTACGTTAGAGACCGGGTAGACGGGCACTGGGACGTTCCTGGATTTGAGAATCCCGCCCCCGAATTCGACAAACTTAGGAGGACGCTGTCCCAAGATCACCTAGGGAAGCTGGCGCTGGTTCACTCGCTCGACTGGCAGTCCCTGGGGTTCGGAGAGCTATTCGAGGCTCCAGCCAGTGCGTCAACGGCAGCGTTGGACAGGATCAACCAGCTCGAGGCTCTTCTCGCTTCCTTTCAGATCGAGCCACTGCCCGCCGTCACCGAGTCCCTCGAATGGCTGCGCGATAACGCCCCGACGGACGCGCCCTGCATCTGCCTCTGCAAGGGCACTAACGGTCGCGGCGAGGAGGTCTTTCACGACGGAAAAATTGTTGCCATGAGCGACTGGGAGGAGGCCTGTATAAGTGACCCGGCCAACGACTTCGCCCACATGCAAGAATTCCTTCCGCCTCCGGACGGAAAGCACTTCGGAGGATGGGGACGGCAGGATGCCCTAGATTTCTACCACGAGCTGAGCGGAATCGAGATCACGACGGAAAGGCTCGGCTACTACCGCGTCCTGCGCTCGCTCGAAATGGTCCTGTTCTCGCACCATTCCGCGCTGCCTCTGGCCCGAGGGACTGACCACCTCGCTCGACTGGCCTGGGTAGCGACAGAGATGTTATACGTCGGTCAGGTCGGCCTAGCCGACGCCGCCGGGCTACTTAGCGAGGAGGATTCGCGATGAGACCGCGAGCTGACGAGGTGCTCCACTCGGCGATCTGGAGCTACGACACGTACGTGGTTCCTGAGGTAGAGGAGCCCTTCGCCAAGTCGATAGCCCTCACAGTCGGGAATTTACTGCGCCATGTAAACGCCCGCCTCGAGCACGAAGGTCAGGCCATCTTTGATGACATCACTGAGATGCGGGCCTGCCTCGCCGCCACCCGTTCGTTTGTGGCCGAGATTCCCCCAGGCCGGGACCACGGGACACTTCCCAGCCTTTCGGACCGAATCGATCAGGCCCTTGGTGCTTCCTATCTCGAGCCCGGGCAATACCCGTCCCTGCGGCTCATCACCAACGAGGCTCTCGCGCTCCGTGGGATCCTGGACGAGGTAATACGGGCGCTGCAGGCATCACGCAAGGCGCTGGGCGATAGCTCGACTTATGGTGGCCTACGGCGCCAGATCCGTCGGTGCCTACGCCATCAGCTAGAGCGCCAAAAGGTCTGGGATTCTGACGCTCTCTCCGGCGAGCGACGCTAACCCGAATGCGTTGCCAGGAGAATCCCGACCAGGCATCAGCACCTCCCTGGTAGAAGCGCACACATCGTAGCCGTCAAACCGAGTGAGGTTTGACACGGTTCATTGGGCTACCTAACGTCCCGAGCGTCGGCCTGCTGGGCCGACAGTTCTCAGAAGTCATTCGGGAGAAGCCTCAATGCAAAGTCTGAGGGGCAAGGTCGCGGCGGTGACTGGCGGCGGCAGCGGGATTGGGCGGGCCCTAGCGCTCGCTTTCGCCGAAGAGGGTATGGATGTCGCAATCGCCGATATCGAGCGCGACCCGGCTGAAACTGTGGCCGAAGAGGTCCGGGCAAAAGGGCAACGGGCTTTCGCGATGGCTTGTGACGTGTCTGATCGCTCATCCGTGGGCAGGTTCGCGGACTTCGTCTACAACAACCTCGAAGCGGCCCATGTTGTCTGCAACAACGCCGGCGTAGTGGCCGGAAAACCGACGCCTCAGATGACGCATGATGACTGGGACTGGGTCATGGGAGTTGATCTCTACGGCGTCATATACGGAATCCAAGCATTCCTTCCCCGAATGCTATCCCAGGGGGATGAAGGACACTTCGTCAACACCTCATCTATAACCGGACTGGTTCCATGGTCCGCCCCGGGAATCATCTCGTACACCGCTGCCAAGCATGGCGTTGTAGGCCTGAGCGAAGGGCTGAACTTGGAACTGGCCGCAGACAAGATCGGAGTCACCGTGCTGGTGCCGGGTCAGATTCGTACGCGCATCGGCGAGTCGGCTCGTAATCGCCCCACCAGAACTGTCGTTGACCCTCAGCCTCCCGCAACATCTCCATCTTCGCCGACCGCCGCGGGGGGAGCGCAACGCCTCCCCGTTGGAGCCGAGATGACTCTCGAGCCAGAGGACCTGGCCTCCCGCGTGGTCGGAGCCGTCCGCGCAGGAGACCTCTACGTGTTCACTCACCCCGCGACACTGGACGAGATCAACCTTCGGTTTGAAGCGATCATGCAAGGTTACGACTGGGTTGACCGCGCGCTGGCCAGAGAAGACAGCCCGGAAGAGGCGTGATGGACAGTCTCAAAGGAAAGGTTGCCGTGGTGACAGGGGGAGGGAGCGGTGTCGGTCAAGCGCTGGCCGGAGCCCTCGCCAACGAGGGCATGCGTATCGTTGTGGGCGACGCCGACATCAAGGCAGCCGAGGCAGCGGTAGCGGACATCACCCAGTTGGGGGCGCGCGCGATCGCCTCGCGGGTCGATATCGCCGACCGCGCATCGGTTGGTGCCCTGGCCGATCTCGCGTTCGATGAATTCGGCACTGTCCACGTGCTCTGCAACTGTGCCAGGGAGATGGTCGCTCGCCCCGCGGCCGAAATGGAAGATGCCGACTGGGGGCGGGTCATCTCCGTCAACCTCGATGGGACAATCAATGTACTAACTGCGTTTCTGCCGAGATTGGTGGCCCAAGGCGAGGAGGGGCACATCCTGAGTGTGTCCGCATCGACGGGGCTTTTTGCTCAACAGAATGCAGTTGCCAATGCTACGGCCGACCACGCGGCGATGGGGCTTTTGGCGCATCTGAACACGGAGCTTCAGCCGCTCCGAATCGGTGTTTCGGTCCTCTGTCTTTCCACGGCGGCGGGACAAGATTTCGAGTTTGTCGCGCGCCTGGCCCTTCGGGGAATCAAAGACAATCAGCTGTATGTCTTCAGCGAGCCCAGCACACGCCCACAGGTTGAAGCTCGGCTTGCGGAGATTCGAGCGGCCTACTCCTCTTTAATCCGATCGGACACGCGTTGAACTGCGTTCGGACAAGCGGCACCGGGGTCAGGATCTCACCGCGCCCGCATTCCCCAGTTCCGGCTGCACATCGGCAGAGCCGATGTGTTCCCAAGAGCGTTCAATCGAGCGGTCGTCCCAGCCGTGCGGCAGTGCGTACTGGCCCTTGTACATTCGAACGCACTGGTTGAATTTCACATCCCGAATCCCCGGAATGTTCGCAGCAAACTCCATATAGTCCCAGAGCGACTGCTCATCGGCGAAGCCAGCCTCGACGATCAGATCGGTCATGCCGATTACCCGCCTGACTGACCGGGTTCGTAAATGTGACGCGAATTCCCGCGCGACCTTATCGGTGGTAGGGGGATCGGTCGTGACAACTGCGATTATATCGATGATGTTCCCGAATCGATCCGAATTCAGAATTGCCTGAACCACGACGTACTTCTCACGAATGAGACGCCGTACACGGTTTCTCATCCGTGCTGTCCGGGAGCCCGAGCACCCTGGCCATTTCTGAATTTGGCTTGCGTCCATCGTTGAGAAGCAGCTGGAGGATGCGGATGTCGGTCTCGTCGATGAAATCGCGCGGTTTTCTTGCCACCGGAGGTTACGTCCTTCCTTACGGGCTTGGCCGTCAAGCAAGACAAAACCCGACCCCGACGCCTCCCTGAACAAAAGTCAGGCCCACCGACAGACGAGATTCCAGAATGCGCAGGCGACGGATTCCTACTCTGGATCCCTGAAGTCGTATGGATCGTAGCGGCCAGGAATAAATATCTCGATGTGGGATGAGCCAACCGACTGAGTTCCATCCGGGGCCGTCGTAACAACCTTGGCCAGATACTCCGGGTTATGAGCGCCCCGCATCTGAACTCCATCATAAAGCGTGTGGTCGTAGGGCTGGGTCGCGAAATCGAAGTCATCCCATTCCTGCACGAGGTCATCCACTCCATGGTAGGTGTACATCGACCCGCCATCCTTCCAGCTCCCACCCCCGTAGCCGATGGTCACAGGGTTCCAGCCCGGAGACGCCGGCGTGTAGACCTGCTTCCACTTGCCTCCCGCGTCATCAGTCAAATGCCATGTTCCTTTGCTGAGAAGGCGTGTGTCAGCGACGAACTCGAGTTCATGACTTGCGGCTATCAGCTTCCTTTGCGGTCCGTCCAGCCCAAAGTCGATTCCCCCTTCGAGAGGGGTGCCGAAGACATCGTTCATCTGAAGCTGCTGGCCGTCCTGCGATTCATGGACGCTGTAGAAGCCGGAGTTGTCAGGCGAACCCCACCAGGAGGCCCATCGCATTCCTTGTCTAACTGCCGGGGTCTCGGCGGGGGGAATCCACTTCCCCTCAGGAGTGAGTGGAGCTCGGTTTGCATAAAGACCCCAAGAATGGTCCCTGCTCCCAAACCACTCCATCTCCTTCAAGTTCCAACGCTTGTCCTCGAGCTGTATCCAGCCGCTCGCCGTCCCGCTCTGGTAGTACCTGGTTTGGTCAGTCGTCCGCCGGCCCCGCGACCAGGCCAGGTGGTGCGGCTCCTCGTAGCAAGCACCCACTCCGATCCAGTCGTAGTCGAATGTGAGATCTGAATCGTTTGGTCCGAGCGCAAGTCGAATCCTCTTCAGAGGTTCGACAAAGTCGTACACGAGTGGACCAATCGACGTGTCGACATGAGCTCTCCAGGGCCGGCTGAAGCGGGCCGTATACTGCCTCCCGGCAACGCTGACACCGGCGTAGCCGCCGATCATGTCGGTGTTTGGATTGACTCGCATGCCCGAGAAAAAGAAGACCTGCTCATCGGCACTGTAGAGCCCAAAGAAGTAACCATCGCACCACGCGTAGTCGGTACTCGGAATCTCGCTGAAAGGATACGAAGACTGGTGGACGGGATATTCGTCGTATTGGGTAAGCATCGGACCTCCACGTCTGAAAGAAAGGACGTCGTTGTTTGGGGTCGTCGGGCGCCCCGAAAGAGTCGATTAGGTTGCTCCGGAACTCTGGAATTCGGCGGGAAGCTTAGCCTTAATTGGCGACTCACTTCAATGATCTCTTCATAAATGGCTCAAACCTCGTAAAGAGCGCTCTATGTTGCCAACGTAGCCTATATCCATCTAGGCTGGCGTCAGGTCGTACTTTGAGCGGTGGTTGGCGATCCGGGGGAGATCAGAGTCCCCCGACGTAAGAGGCGGACAGGCTGAGTGTGGTAGAACGATCACAACCGCCGCTTGGGGTACTTGCGTAGGCACGGCTACGCGCAGATGCGCGGGCCATCCTGAGCCGAAACGGTTACCGCCAAGGGAAGGAATCAACACATGTCTGACAACTACTGGACACGGATAGGGTCCCACAGACTCGGACGCCGCGGCTTCTTAGCCGGCGGAGCAACTCTTGCCGTTGGCGCCGCAGCCATCGCCATAGGGTGCGGTGACGACGACGACGACGACGCGCCGGACGACACTCCGACTCAAAGCACCGAGCAGCCACAGGCTGGCGGCACTCTGAAGCGCTACAAGTCGGCGCCGTCGCTCGGCCCGGATCCGCAGGTCCAAGTCGTCAGCAACGACGAAATCATGGGCGGCTGCTACAGCGCCATGAATACCTACACACTCTCAACGAACGAAGTAGTAGTCGACCTAGCTACGGGGTATGAGCAACCGGATAACCAGACGATCATCTGGACCATGCGCGACGGAGTGAAGTTTCACAGCGAAGCGCCGATGAATGGTCGCCTGATGACTTCCGAAGATCCGAAATTCAGCTGGGAGCGCCTCCCGAACGCCTTCGAGAACCTCGGGAGTTCGGTGACGAAGTCCACCTGGGGGTGGTCAGACCTCGGCGGCGGAGGCATTGACACCCCAGACGAAAGGACCGTCGTACAAAAACAGCTCCACCCGTTCGCCTCCAACTTTGCAGCCATGGCGTCATTCGGCTGGAATGTCGTCGCCAGGGAAGCCGTCGAGTCCACCCAGTACTCACCGGAGGGACGCCTCACGATTATCGCCGGCTCCGGCCCTTACAAGATGACCAGAGAGGATTCAACGGGGACCACCCTGGAGCGAAACCCCGACTACTATCAGCGGACCGATGCGGTGAGACCGTTTCGCAACGGTGGCCCTCTTATCGACAAGATCGAACACCGAATCATCACCGACACGGCGGCGCGGAAGTCGGCGTTTCTCTCCGGCGAGGTCGACATCTGGGGAACATCCGACATTATCGAGTTCGCGGAAATGGAAAAAGACGATGACTTTGTCACCGTCCGCCTGCCTCAGCCGGTTGGCATCGGGCTCTTCTTTGACCTCAACCCCGGTGATACTGACTGGTTCGACGCCCGCGCTCGGGAAGCCCTCGACCTCGCAATAGACCGCGAGGAGTTGATAGCTACGATTTATGCTGGCGATGCACTTTACGGCTCGCCGGTAAGCAACGTCTTCGCAGGCGCTGGCTTCGTCTTCTCGCAGGAGGAGCTAAAGGAGTTGCAACCGTTCGATCCGGAGCGGGCGAAACAACTTTGGGAGGCAGCCGGAGAGCCCTTCGACAAGATCACGTTCATTGCGATCAGCGGGAGCGCTCTCAACATGGACATGACGACATTCGTGGCCGATCAACTGACGAAGAATCTTGGCGTTGAGACCGTGATAGACGCTCTGGATCAGAATTCGTATGTGGCCGCGGCCGTCGCGCCAGGTAGAAAGTCCTGGGACGTGTTTGTTGCTGGGATCCCGCAAGTTCCGACACTCCCCGAATACAACGCGTTGGGAATGTACCTTCCCACGGGGTTTGCCGGACAGCTTTGGGGCTTCAACGAGGACAACCCAAACCAGGAAATTGCCGCATTGGCAAAAGAAGCGACCAGACTGGACCTCCTCCAGCAGTCCCAGATCGATCCCACGGCGCGCGGAAACGGACTGAAGGATCTACAGCGGTTCCTAGT
>DASCML010000133.1:0-5859 GCA_036010925.1 Dehalococcoidia bacterium
CAGATGAGTTGTCCAACCGGAATCAGAAATTCGAAAGGCTGGGTCTTGGACGCTAGTCGAGTTCGTCCTCGTCATCATCATTCCCGTTGGGATCAGCGCTTTCATCTCCCGCCTTTTCCTCGACGGCCCCCTCGTCGTCGGTCGTAGTCCAGCCCTCAGTCGACTCGTCCTGAGGCTCATCATCGGCATCACTGTCGAGGGGGGGCTCCGGTTTTTCGCTGACCAAGCTTCGCCGCGTGAACGCTCGAACGTCGGAGAGCTTGCCCGGCGGGAAGCTCACGTTCCCAGCTTGCGAGGGATCCTGGAAGGTTTCCCTAAGGATAATCCGGACGTAGGGTCCGCCAACGCTGAGAACGGCTGCGCTGTATTGGTTGCCGCCACTGATCATTCGCACTAGGCGAAGCCCCACCTTAGGCTCGACCATACCGACATATTCCCCGTTATTGCGATGGACATTGACCGCCTTGCCCTGAATTTCTAGGTTCACCAGGTCACCGGCGTCAAGGTGTGCTGCTGCTGGCTCGTCGACCGCCTGGAGCACGGCAGACCCGGCCTTCCCGGTCTCCTCGATGAAGAGGCTGGTGTCGAGCTGGCTCGCCGGCTGGTCTGCGGAATTTTCATCACCCAGTGCGGACAGTCGCTCGATGTTCCTCCGGGCAATTGAGTTGTTGGGCTCCATCTCGGCCGCCCGCTGATATGCATTGAGCGCCTTCTTGCTCTGGCCCAGCTCGCTCAGTGCCTTTCCGAGCCGGTTCAGGGCATCCGGCTCTTCGCCGAACAGTCGCAGAAGCTCCGTGTTTACAGCGGCCGCCTCTTCCCAACGGCTATTAATCGCCATTAATACGGCCTGTTCGGACACTTGCCTCCGAAGGCTCATTCGTTCCTCCGGGGACATGGAAGCTGCTGTGGATTCCTCGCTCACGTGATTACCGCCGACTTTTTGAGGTGCCCCAACGTACCGGCGCGTCGGCACAGCTGCAACCTCCAGGAACAATCTTCGGGCCTCGCTTCCCCATGGGTCCGGCCCTAGTCTGATTACCGGGGGTTGACTATGCCGTTGAACGGCGCGCCTGCTAAGTCTCTGCAGCATTGGCAGCAGCTACAGGAACACTTCCCCCGCTATGCCTTGGTACTCCCGGGAGACAAAGATTTCGTCTGCCAGCCCGAGCAATGCGGGGCCTCCTGCTGTCGCAACACCAATGTCGCGATTCGGGAGTCCGATAGGTCGCGGTTGGAGCACCATTCTGGACTTCCCTCGCAAGAGTTTCTTGAATGCGAGAACGGCAAACTGCTTACGCTTCCGCTCGCATTCCCCTACTTCCTCTCTCGCCGCGACGGCGGCTGCACACTTCTGGGGAGCGCCAACCTGTGCAGCCAATACCCGGGGCGGCCGGACCCCTGTCGCGCCTATCCCTACGCGGTGCTACTGATCGATTCTTCCACGGGGTGGCCCGCCCGGCTCACCTCGAGTGCGGTCGGCGAATCGTTGAATGGCGTGCACCCGGAGCTGCTCGGCCTTCATCCATTACTGGTTCGTCACGTTGATTGCCCCGGTTTCACGGAAGATCGAATCTCAGCAGAGGATTGGGAGTCGATCATCTGGGAGACTGCCGAGCTAACTGCCGAGGAGGAGTGAGTGGACGTTCAGCCTGACTCGCCGACTAGCCCCGCCAGCTTGTCTGGCAGGGGAACATGCGCCAGACCGACGACGACGACCCACGACAGACCAACTACTGCGGCGCCGAAAATCATGTCGAAGAAGTAATGATTCCCGGTCACGGTGATTGCCCACCACATGACGCCTGTCATCGCAATCGCAATCACCCGCAGCAGCCTGCTGGATGTATTAATCCAGATTACGACCGAGCAGAGCGCAATCCATCCAAAGTGGAAGCTGGGCAGCGCTGCGTAATCGTTTACGAAAGGACCAGGCTGGAAGTAGCTCGCCCCGCTGGTTGCCCCGTAGACCGTGTCGACGAATCCGAAGTCATAGCCATTCACAGCCATAAGTCTAGGTGGGGCTGTTGGAAGTAAGTAATAGGTCAGGAGGCCGACGATTGCAGAAACGACAACAACATTTCGGGCGAATCGGAAACGACTGCGATCCTTGAAAACCAACCAGATTGCGATACCAAGCATCACAGGAAAGTGGCCCCAGGCGTAGATGGCATTGGCCACCGACATGAGCGGCCCGTAGTCAATAAACGCCTCTTGCCACCTCACCTCCTGAAAGAGTCCCAACTGATGCTCGAAGTTGATCAGGTGAAGCGATCGACGGACGCTCTCGTCGACGGCGTCGGGGCGGATCCCCCTGAGATAAAAGTAGACAACCATCACCACCGTCGTAGCCAGGGCTTCGGCGGCAATGATCAATACCTGACGCCTGTCCCGATACCACGGTCTAGGCCCCCAGGGGAAAGTAGAAATCGTCGGCGTAAATACTCGCTCGCTCATACGATCAACGTCCGCTGTGTAGCGCCACAGAACTCATAGCGAGGCACGAAGACACGCGGTCCGCTTCTAAAGGTACGAACGTTTCACCCTCGACGTCAACGCTTCAAGGCCCCGAGTTGCCCCGTTAAGGCCCTTGGGCTGATGATTGTGGATACTGACGGGGATACGAATGTCGACTGCAACTCCCGAGCAACAGGAACCCATCAAAGCATCGCCGGACGGGGGCGAGTCGCTGATACGGCGATGCGTAAGATGCGACCTCGCCTACGCGCCCTCGAAGTCCACCAGCGCACTCCGTCTGACCTACTGTAGCTTTCTCTGTGAACTCGGCCACCTAGGCTTCAGCATCGCCGGTCTGGAACACATGGAGCGCAACCCGGAGCAACCCGAATCCGAAGAGGCCCCGGAGCAACCCGAATCCGAAGAGGCCCCGGAGCAACCGCCGGCCGAAGCCACCGCCGAATAGGCGGCTTCAGCTCTCGGTCATCTCCTCAAACCCTTCGTCGCCTTCTGATTGGCGTAGTTCCTTCTCTTCCGCTTCCTCTTCGTCCCGCTGCTCACGCTCCTCCGCCGTGTCGCCGACTAGCGCCCCCCGCTCGTCCACTTTGATCTCAGCTTCGAGGGAGTCCCCTACCACCGCGTAGGAAGTCCCTCCCAGGTAAGTCATGGGACTGGCATCGCGGTCCTGAAGGAGCCACTGCCCAGCGTAGGCTTCATCCATCGCCTGTACCCGAATCACGCGACCGACGAACAGCGTGTGGTCGCCGTTAAGGATCACGTCCTGAAGGCCACATTCGATCCAAGCCAGGCAATCCGAAATAAGCGGCGCGTCGATCCGCATGGCTGCGAACGTCTCGAGCCCTGCTGCTTCAAGCTTTTCGAAGTTAAGGCCAGTGACGGAACCCAGGAAGGCCGTCTGCTTTAACAGCCTCGGGCCGGGAATGTTGATGGCAAACTCTTCGCTGAAGCGGATCATGTCGGCCGTATGGCGGTGGGGGTGAATGACGCACCCCACCAGCGGTGGCTCCATCGCAAGGGGTGCCGTCCAGGCAATCGGAGCGGCGTTGGTCATGCCGTGCCAAGCGCTCGTGACTATCGCAACGGGGCCGGGATTGAGGAGACGCCTAGCGTCTGTCTCGTCACACAGTCGCCTTACCATCAGCGCGAGCTCCGCTTTAGGCGGGCGATGCCACCCCGACGGACGATCCGTTGCGCCTCCAGCGCAGGTACTGCCAGAACGCGATGAGCTCAGGCATGTCCTCAGGATTGCGCTCTAGATGCGATATCAGCTCCGCAATCTCGCTGTTCTGGACATACATCAGCTCGCCAGCTTCGCCGAGGAAATAATGAAGAGGGCGATTGAGTACGCGGGCAATGTTGAGAAGCATGTCGATTCCAACTGACCGTTGGCCTGCTTCATAGAGGCTGATAGCGCTCTGCGTAGTGCTCAGTTCCTTCGCAAGCCTGCCTTGACTCATATTTGCATCGAGGCGAGCAGCTCGAATGCGAGTCCCAAGAAGCGCAGAAATGGGAGAACCTCCACCCGGGCGGGCATTCCTTGACATCTATGATTTCCCTCGAATAGCGCCTCGGTTAAGAAAACCGTGCCCGAAAGTGAACCTTACGCTAGCCTCGGCCGAGCACAGGGTCAATCCCGATAGTGATAGAACCTTTGCGCTATTGGGATAGGGGTCGAGGCAGGGCGCAGGGACGGCCGGGCCACCGCACCATTCTTTTTTCAGTTGGCGGTCCCCCCTTACCATGCAGCAATGTCTGAGCTGCTTATCGGCCTGTCCCTAGCGATCGAGATCAATATTGATCCGACAATCGGCGACTTCGGCCCATTCACCCTTTCCTGGCACGGACTGTTCACGGCCCTCGGGATTCTGGCCGGTGTGACGCTCTCAGTGCACCTAGCGCGGAGGGATGGGATCCCCTCAGAGATCGGCCAGGAAATCGCCCTCGTGGGCATTCCCTGCGCTATTGTTGGTGCCCGACTGTTCTTCGTCGCCGAGCATTGGGGCGACTTCAAAGACACCCCGGGCGACATCATCTTCGACATTACCGAGGGCGGCATCACTTTATATGGCGGTCTAATTGGGGGCCTAATCGGCGGACTTGCTTGGGGACTCTACCACCGCTGGCCCATTGCAATCGCTCTCGACGCAGCCGCTCCCGGCATGATCCTCGGCCAGGGCATAGGGAGGATCGGCGACCTTATCAACGGCGAGCACCTCGCCGAAACCAGCGGCCTCCCCTGGGCTGTGGAATACACACATCCGAACACGCTCGGAGATCTCGGTGTCGCTGTACACCCCACAGCCGGCGGCTACGAGCTTGCTGGCGACCTCATAATCGGTGCACTTCTACTTTTCGTGTTCCGCCGCTATCTCCGCGTGCCCGGCTGGACGTTCTGCTCGTACGTCATCATGTACGGCGCCATGCGATTCATGTTCTCCTATACCCGCATCGACGAGGCCACCATCGGCGACATCCCAGTTCCTCAGGTTGTCTCTGCCCTGACCGTCGGCCTAGCAGTAATTGGCGCCGGCGTGCTCGCCAAGCGCCCAGGCCCGATCACGCAGGAGTACGCCGAGCGAGCTTGGGGGGACCTGCCCGAAGATGCAGACGCCAACGGTGACGAACCTCCAGCCGAACCCGCAGGGACCTGAACCGGATGGTTTCCAGGCCCCCCGTCACACTTTACCGATCGGCCGAGTGCCGACTCTGCGACCTGACTATTTCTGAGCTGCGAGCGCTTGCGCCGGAATTGAGCTTTGGGCTTGAGATCGTGGCTATCGATGGTCGCGAAGAGCTAGAGCGTCTTTACGGGTGGGCCGTTCCGGTGGTGGTGTTCAAAAACAAGGAAATTGCGCGCGCTCCCATAAGACCCGGTTCGCTCCGTGTCCTCATCTCAGAGGCACTCTCGTCGAGGATGCCCGGCGCCTGACCGGCCCTTGTCGGCCACTTCGTTCCGAACTCGAGAGCCTGACACCAAATCGACCCCGTCCGCTTCGCGTCCATAACCGTAATGAACCGGGGAACGCCCCGGCGACCTACGACAATGGTGCACCCATCTCCCGTACGCGATGTCGGTCTGGGGCAGGACTATGTAAAGTCTTCGACTCATCAACAAAAGTAGCTTTCAAAGGAGAAGGGTCAGTCCCTCGCTCGGCTCATCCAAGGAAGGGCGACGATGCTCGGCATCGTTGCGATTGCTGTCGACGCCGGCGCCGTCTTTTTGACCAGCCAGAAGGAGCAGGCCGCTGCGGACTTCCCCATACCTACGAATCTCTCCGAGGGTCGTAGACTGAGCCATCTGGGTGATGCTCCGAATACAACTGCCATCTTGCGAACGGATCGTTTCTTCGTACCGAACATTGCAGCACCCGTTGGGAGGAACAG
>DASCML010000134.1:0-4867 GCA_036010925.1 Dehalococcoidia bacterium
AAATCTTGGGGAACGGATAATCGATCGGGCCGGGGTCAAAGTTGGGAGTCATGAGCGTGTAGGCGTAGTTTTCAGAAACGTACTCCGGCTTTTCGCCCGTCTGCCAGCTCTTCCAGACCGCCCGCATCATCCCGATGTAGTCCTTCATCCTCTGGTACGGAGGCGTCCATGAACCGGCAAACCGGCGCAGATTGTGGCCCTTGACTTGGCTGCCGAGGCCGATGTTGATTCGCCCTTTCGAATACTCCTGCAGGTCCCAGCAGGCCTGAGCCATGATCATCGGCGAACGGGGGAAGACAATCGTGACTCCCGTGCAGATCTCCACGTTCTCCGTGTGCTCGACCGCAAGAGTCATCGAGAGGAGCGAGTGGCGCTTCACCTCGCCCGTCGTGATCGCATCGACGCCCATGCTTTCAGCGAATTTTGCCTGCTCCGGGATGTTCGAAAGGCTGGTTTCTCCATAACCACCAACAACTTTCATTCCTGATGCTCCTCCTTCTGGCCGGCCACCCGCCGACATTGCGTTCGGCTTGACACGCTCCTCCGGTCCCAGGAAAAGCGTGTTAATCGACGAACCGTTTTCCTCATTTGTAATATGGGATGTGACAGCAGGCGTGATAATAACGGACCAACGCAAGAGAATGCGGCGACAGTGCAAGCCCGGTGGTTAAGCGTGCGTCGCGGATCGGGCCGAACAAATCGCCAGTTACGCGCGAGCGGCATCATCGTGAGCGCGGAATCACTTGCCGAACTGCTGGCCGCCGGCGCGGCGGTGCAAATCTTGAGCACGCAAAGATGCACGAAGCGAATCTCACGAGCGCCTCCATACCCGATACCCGGCTCATCAGGGCAGATTTCAGCCATGCAAACCTGAGTCGCATGAATTTCGCCGGTGCCGAACGACCTCTGCAGATAGCGCCCTAATCCTCGACCAAGATCGCCAGAAAGCCGTCCGAACTCTTTCATCCGTCGTCTGCAGGCGCTAGCGTGAGCGGGCGAGTTCGCGGGGCTCGTTACACCAACCTTCTTTAGGGGGCATCATGCCTGTCGAACCAAGGGACCTCGAAGCCTCACGCAAGCTCTTCGAAGAGGGCGGCTGGAGCAGCGGCGATCCGCTCGGACCGGACCAGTGGTTTTCGGACGATGCGGTCATGAGGGACATCGTGAGCCACGCCGAGGCCCTTACCGGCAAAGAGGAAATCCGCCAGTTCTGGGCCAGCCGCAAAGTAGGGATCACTCTTCGTGTGCCGGTCGAGGAGCTCTACGTCGCCGAGAATCACAGAGGAACGGCGGTGCTCTGGATGGCCTACTCCCAGATTGTCGATGAGAACAACGAGAACTACGGCAAATGGGCCACTTTCGAAGGGATGTCACGGCTTGAATTCAATGATGAAGGCGAAGTGACCCTCGAAGTCGACTACCATCACGGCCGCCAGGGCATTACCGATAGCTGGGTAGCCCACTGGAACGCGCGGCGGGCACGACCTTGGCGGGAACTCGGCGAAATAACGGGCGCCTGAGGCCATCCAAACGAACGAGGCCGCTCGAGCCGGCATCCTGGGCGACGACCCTGACCCTTCCATCCGTCGCGCGCAGGCGCTAGCGTGTGCGGGCGAGTTTCGCAGGGCTCGCCAGACCATGTATGTGAAGGGGGCATCATGCCTGTTGGACCCAAGGATCTCGAAACCTCACGCAAGCTCTTCGAGGAGGGCGGTTGGAGCAGCGGCGATCCCTTCGGACCGGACGAATGGTTCTCGGACGACGCGGTCATGCGGGACATCGTTAACCACGATGGCGCTCTCAACGGAAAAGAGGAGATTCGCCAGTTCTGGGCCAGCCGTAAGGTCGGCATCACTCTGCGCGTGCCGGTCGAAGAGCTGTACGTTGCGGAGAACCATCGCGGCACCGCGGTGCTCTGGATGGCCTACTCCCAGATCATGGACGAGAAGAACGAGAACTACGGCAAGTGGATCACTTTCGAGGGCATGTCCAGGCTCGAGTTCAACGATGACGGCGAAGTGACGCTCGAAGTTGACTACCACCACGGCCCCCAGGGCATTACTGATAGCTGGGTGGCCCATTGGAACGCGCGAAGAACTCAACCCTTTGCTGAACTCGGGGCAATCACGGGCGCTTAGCCCAGATAGGACTGGCGCGGTACAGGATCTTTCCTGCCACGCGTGCGGAAGGTAACGTGTGCCGACGACAGCGGAGCCAAGCACATGCAACGAATTCTTTAGGAGAGCGTAATGCCTGTTGGACCAAAAGACCTCGAAACCTCGAGGAAACTCTTTGAAGAAGGCGGTTGGGGGAGCGGTGACCCTTACGGGCCGGACCAGTGGTTCTCAGATGATGCGGTTATGCGCGACATCGTTGGCCATTCGGATGCCCTGCGGGGCAAAGAAGAGATCCGCAAGTTCTGGGCGAGCCAGCCGGTCGGAATAACCCTCCGCGTGCCCGTTGAGGAACTGTATGTAGCGGAAAATCACCGCGGGACCGCCGTCCTGTGGATGGCCTATATGCAGATCGTCGACGAGAAAAACGAGAACTACGGCAAGTGGATCACCTTTGAGGGTATGTCCAGGCTCGAGTTCAACGATGACGGCGAGGTGACGCTCGAAGTCGACTATCACCACGGCCCCCAGGGAATCACCGACAGCTGGGTGGCTCACTGGAACGCCCGGCGCGCGCGCGCCTGGTCCGAGCTAGGAGCGATTACGGGCGCGTGACCTCGCAAGAGCCACGAATCAAAGTCGGTATCGGCCTACCGGCGGGCATTCCCGGAGTAACCGGGGATGCCCTTATTGCGTGGGCAAAGAAAAGCGACGACGCGGGATTCTCGAGCCTCGCGGTGATCGACCGGCTAGCATACGCCAACCAGGAACCACTGGCTGTGCTGGCCGCCGCCGCGGCCGTGACCAGAACGGCCCGCCTGGCGACAACTGTCCTCCTGGGCCCGCAGCGAATCAACGCAGCGCTCCTCGCGAAACAGACCGCGACAATTGACAGCATCTCCGGCGGCCGCCTGATGCTCGGCATCGCAGTGGGCGGGCGCCCGGACGACTTTGAGCTGAGCGCTGCCGATTTTCACCGCCGCGGCGCGAACCTGGAACGTCAACTCGCCGAAATGAAGGAGATCTGGAACAGCAATGGCCCCATCGGTCCACGCCCGGCCCGCGCCGGCGGACCAGAGCTCATCGCCGGCGGACACTCGGATGCAGCGATCGCCCGTGGAGCGCGGCTTGCCGACGGCTGGATCGCAGGGGCCGGCGGAATAGAAGGATTCAGAGCGGGCGCGGAGATACTCAAGGCGGCCTGGCAGGCCGCGGGTCGCAAAGGCAACCCTCGTCTGCTCGGCCTCACGTATTTTGGCCTTGGCCCGGGCGCCGATGACTTCGTCGGAGACTACATCACCGACTACTACGGGGAGTTCGGCAGCCGCCTCCTCCCGCAGATTCCGCGGACGGCCGACAAGGCGCGACAAATGGTGGCCAGCTACCATGCCGCCGGCTGCGATGAGCTGATCTTATTGCCCTGCTCGGACGACGTCGGCCAAGTAGAACAGCTGGCCGAGGCTGTGCTCTAGGTTTCCGTTGCCGACCCGCAGGAGGGGAGCGAGATGGCTGACTCCACAACAGAAGAAGAGCAGGGCCAATCCGGCGAAGAAGCGGCTGCCACGCTCGGAAAACTGACAGGCGGCACGCGCAACCCGGGGGTCGTCTTTGCCCTGGCCGACCTCGGCGTGCCGGAAGTCCTCGCGGACGGCCCGAAGACCCCTGCGGAAATCGCCGAAGCGACCGGGGCCCACTCCGGCGCCCTTGCCCGGCTTCTCCGGGCCATCGGAGACACCGAGCTGTTCACGGTCGATCCGCAGGGCCGGTACGCCCTAACCCCAGCCTCCGATCTGCTTCGCCGTGGTCACCCAGCCGGCCGGCGCTCACTGTTTCTGTGGGGCGCCTCCCCATCGGTCCAGCGGGCCTGGGCCAGTCTCGGGCACTCTCTTCGAACAGGAGAATCAGCCTTCAAACACGCCAATGGCGTCAGCCAGTGGGACTACAACAGGGTAAACCCCTCAGAGGGCGCCCTCTTCGACGAGATGCTTTCCGTCTTGCGTCCGAACCGGCATTCAGCAGTTGTTGAGTCCTACGACTTCGCAGGAAGGACGATCGTCGATGTCGGTGCCGGTTACGGGCAGCTGATCGAAGCGATACTGAAGACACACCCCGCGACCCACGCCATCGCTTTTGACGCCGCGCCGGTGCTGGATGGAACAAAGCAACTTCTGTCGGAAGCGGGAGTGCTGGATCGCTGCGAACTCACAGCAGGGGACTTCTTCGTCTCAGTGCCCGCGGGCGGCGACGTTTATGTGCTTTCGGACATCCTGCACGACTGGGGCGACTCGGGGGCACTGAAGATCCTTATGAATTGCCGAAACGCGATGAGACAGGACTCCCGGCTGCTCATCGTGGAGTACGTGATGCCGGAGAAGGATACGCCGCCCCACGTTCTCGGCATGGATCTGATGATGCTCGTCATGTACGGAGAGGCTCGTCAGCGAACAAAGGCCGAGTTCGAGGAACTCTTCGCGGCTGCTGGTCTGGAGTTCTCGAGCGTGATCCCTACGGCCGATGCCGAGATCGTCGAAGCAGTCCGAGCCTCCGCCGGGTGACTTGGCCGGCCCCGAGGTGACCCCGCCTTCGCAGAATTTCTACCCCCACGGCAGCGGCTGCCGCGGCAACCACAAGGGCTACCGCAATCACGACAAGGGTCACCGCTCCGAAACTGCCACCGTCGTTTCCCTTAAGCAACTTCGCCACCGACTCGCGGAAAGAGTCGCCGGGGAGGATGCTCCCCCCAACGCCAATAA
>DASCML010000135.1:0-10039 GCA_036010925.1 Dehalococcoidia bacterium
CCGCTTCCTTGTCCGGTTGGAGATCGGGTACCCGGATGAGGACGGCGAGGACGAGGTCCTTTCCCGCTTCGAGACTGATAATCCTCTCGAGGCATTGGAACCGGTTGTGGAATCAGGTGAGCTCCTTCGGCTGATCACGGCTCTCGGCCGGCTACATGTCGATCCGGTTGTACGCCGTTACTGCGTCCAGCTCGTTCGGGCGACACGCGAGGAGCCCGCGTACGACCTCGGGGCAAGCCCTCGGGCAGCCCTGGGTCTTTTCCGCGCAGCCCGAGCGGCGGCCGCGCTTGCGGGGAGGGACTACGTACTCCCGGACGATGTGAAGGAGATGGCGCCACACGTCTTGCCCCATCGCCTGATCCTCTCGTCGCAGTCACGCCTGCGGGGCCGCGAAACCGGAGAGGTTCTGAAGGAAGTTCTCGACAGGGTTCCGGTTCCGGTCGAGGGCTAAGATGCCGTTTCGCGACGCGTGGCTGCCGGTAGGAGTGCTCCTGATCTTCGTGGGGCTCGCGGCCGGCGCCGGGATCATTGTCGCCGTCGGACTCGCGGTCGTCGCTATTGGCGGCATAGCGCGGTTCTGGAGCCAACACCTCTTCGACCGGGTCTTCGTTCAAACGCGGGTCTCCGAAACGCGAGTCTTTTCCGGTGAGCCCGTGAAGCTCGATGTCACCATCGAGAACCGAAAAGTCCTCCCTCTCCCTTGGTTCAGATGGCGACTTGGCGTCTCCGACTCTCTCCACGTTGAGGGTGAGCCGCTCCTCGCGCAGGCGCTGGCCGGCCTGAGCTGGCTGCACCGACGAGGCACCATCGGCTGGTTCGAACACCAGGAATGGCACTTCACGATCACCTCCGAAGAGAGGGGCTATCACCAGGTGGGGCCTGTCACGCTCCGCTCTGCGGACCTGTTTGGATTGCTTCCGCGCTCGTTTCCGGTTCCGGAGTTGCGCCACGTCATCGTCTACCCGGAAGCACCTCCCTTGGCGTCCTTCGATACACCGGCCGATCGGCCATTGGGGTCTTTCAAGGGCCGTAACCGCCTCTTTGAAGACCCGGTGCGGATCCGTGGTCTCCGCGAATATCGGCCTGGCGATCCGCTAAAGCGCATCGATTGGAAGGCAACGGCCCGTCGGGGCGAGCTCCAGTCCCGCGTGTATGAGGCTTCCGCTGAACCGCAGTTGTACATCCTGATGAACATCGACACGATGGAACACTCCGGCCAGGGGTATTTCAAAGAGGAGCTGGAGCGAACTATTTCTCTGGCTGCGTCTGTCGCTGTCTGGGCGGGCGAGCGCCGTTACGCCGTTGGCCTTCTCGCGAACGGCTCCTATCCGGATGCCGATCGCCCGATTCGGTTGGCGCCCTCACGCTCGCGGGAGCAGGTACCCCGGATACTTGAAGCGTTGGCGGTTATACAACCCCTGACAATGGGGGACCTGGCAAGCGCGCTGAGCCGTGAAACCAGCCGTATTCCTGCGGGCTCCACGATCATCGTAGTCGCGGCTCTTATCCAGGAGGCGTTGGCGGCAGCAATCATGCGACTCCGGTCCGAGCAGAGCCAGGTCACTGTGCTTGGCACCTCCGACCGGGTCGACGCGACTCTACTCGGTGACACGCCGGTGATCATGGCTGCCCAGCGGTTCGCCTCGGCGGGCCGGACGTGATTGCTGCTCTGGCCATGATTGCGGCCATCGTGGCCGACGCCCTCGTGTTCTATACCGGGGCCGAGTTCTTCGCTGCCGCCTACGAGCCGGGTTTCCGGGACGCGGTGAATGCAATGAGTTTTGCCTTGGTGGCCCTTGTCGGCTATGGCCATCTGCGTTTCATCAATCGATACCCTGCCTCGCCCTTTTGGCGGAACGTATGGTTGGTCGCTATACCGCTTGTGACGATTTATGGAGTGCTGCGTCTCGAGTTCTCGGGCGATTTCGAGATCTGGAACTTCGAATGGGCGACGGACTTCCTGAGGGACTCAGAAGGCCGCACCGTAGACCATGGGCGGTCTCTGGTTGGCGCCCTTATGCTCGTTGGGCTCTGGGCGCGCTCTGCGTGGCGGGCCGGGGCTGAAACGGACCTCGAGGTACTCCCGAAGACACTGGCGATTCCTTTTGCGATCGTGACCGCCCTGCTTGTCGCCGGTGCACTTACTGAGCGGGTCGGGGAAATCGGGCGGGCGGGCCTCGCGTTTTACGCCGTCGGGATCTTCTCCCTTGCCTTGTCTCAACTCGCCCTCAGCGGTACCAGCATCGGGGGGCTGAGGATAGGACAGGTGACAGGGACTCTCTTCGCGGGCGTTGTGGTCAGCATCGCCGTTGCGGTGGTCATCTTGACCCTCGCCTTCGGGATCTTCGCGCCTGTCCTGGGTCCCCCGATCGCTTTCGCCGTAACCGGGGTCCTGACCATCGTGATGCTACCTTTAGTAGTCGTTCTCGACTGGGTCATCAATCTCTTATTGCCCGGCGGTCTGGAGATTCCCAGTTTCGACAACCTCGACTTCGTTCCGGAATCCACCGAAGGCATCGAAGGAGGGTCGGCGGCTGGAGGCGACAGTGCCGCCAAGAACTTCCTTAAAGTAGCGTTGCGCCTGTTCGCTCTCGGCCTTCTTGTCGGGATCGTCGCGGCGGCGACTGCACTGGTCGTTCGGTTGCGGCGCGACGACGACGACGAACCGGCCGATGCTGATGTGTCACCCATTAGCTCCGACCTTGACGACACTACCGGATGGCTTCGGTCACTTCTGCCATCTTGGTCGCGGCAGAGGCGCAAACCGGTATCCGGCACCGGGATCATCGCCCTCTATCGTCAGGTTCTTCGCAGTTCCGACGCCCGTGGGCATCCGAAGCCGGACGGTTACACACCCCGTCAATTCGCTCCCGATCTCTCTCGCGTCTTCAGGGATGGGGGAACGAACGAAATCACGGATTCCTTCGAAGAGGCCCACTATGGCGGGCGCGACCCCGACGAGGAGACGGTTGAAGAACTTCGGCGCCGTTGGACGGACTCGCTCTAGACGCCGGTCACCTCCCGAAGTTCGGCCCACCCATCGCCCCAGTCCGTAACCGTGGGCGCCGCCTCTGACGTATCACTTCGAAGCGCGTACTCGATATCCGCGCCGAGCCCAAGTTCCCGCACTAGGTCGGCATGTTCGGAACCAGCGAGTAGCGCTGTTCCACCCTTCAGCCACGCTAGCTCCGCCAGCCGCGCAGTGTCCCCTACCGCGACCCCAGGCGAGTGCTCGACAAGGGAACCGACCACCGCACCCGCGCCGCCTAGATCCTCCAGTGAGAATGCCTCACCGTACGCGTTTCCGGCACACACGATGGAGACGGTTTCAAACTGAGCGGCGGCGGCTGCGACTGCAGTGAGATTTGCGAGCGCTCCCGAAAGGACCGCGCCTCTGCTGGCCACAGAGCAGATCGCGCCGGTGCCGTTGGTTGTCGAAAGAACTACCGGTCGCCCTTCCAGGCTTAGAGTCGCCGCCTCGACCGGGGAATTGCCATGATCGAATCCTTCCGGGGGAATGCCGCCCTCTTCGCCTAAGAGCAGCGCATTCTGCCGCTCGGCGATCTCCCGGGCCATCTGGATTGTCGAAGCGACGGTGAGCCTCTCCAGGCCGACCGCAAACAGGGTCGCGATCGTCGTGGTGGCCCTGAAAAGGTCGACCACGATGAAGCAGTCGGCTTCTCGCTCCCCGGCGTCTGCGGGCAGGCAGGAGACGTCCACTCGAGTGACCATCGGCGAGAGCTTTGACCTACGAGCCATAAGCCGCAAGGGAGGCGTCCTCCCGGACGCGGCGCTGCATGCTAACTATGGTCCCTGCGCGCTGCCGCCCCTCCCTCATATGGCGGGAGGAGTCCAAATGATCTCACCGTGGCGAATGGTCGGCGCTCCCCGTCCGCTTTACCGCAGTTCCGCCCACCCCTCACCGGCTACCGTCACTCTCGGGAGCGCGGAAACAGTGCTCGGCTGAAGGGAGAAGTCGAGGTCTTCTTCGAGGCCGATGCTGCGGGCGAACGCGGCCAGTTCGGTCGCCTTCAGCATCCCAGGGCCGCCGTCTTTCCAGGCTATCGAGGCAAGCCGGGCGGCGTCTCCCACGGCGATACCCGGGAACTGTTCCCGCATCCTGGTTACGACGGCACCGGCACCTCCAAGGTCATCAAAGGAAAGCCTTTCGCCCGCCGCTCCACCCGCGCAAACCACGGCGGCATGGTCGTATCTCGAGAACTCGTCGACGATGGCATTGATGTTGATCACGCCGCCGACGACAACAGGCCCGATGTCGGCCACAGCACAGATGGCGACCGACCCATTCGTCGAAACGAACACGCCCTCTTTTCCTGCGAAATCCACGTCCTTTACTTCCACCGGCGAGTTGCCGTAGTCGAAGCCCTCGGGAGGCAGCCCCCCGGCCTCTCCCAGGAGGATCGCCCCGTCGCGCTCGGCGATGCGCCTTGCCTCCTCTACCGAAGCAGTCACGGTCAGCTTCTCCATACCGCGAGAGAACAGGGTCGCGATTGTCGTGGTAGCGAGGAAGAGATCGATGACGACGAAGCACTCGGCCCCGAGTTCACGAGCGTCCTTGGGTCGGAGTGCGACATCGATCCGTGAAGTCATTCGGGAAGCTTTGAGCCGAGAGAAGTAAGCGGCAAGGTAGACGCCATTGGGTGGGGACTACAGCACGTCGGGGCCAGTTCGGCGCCTCCTGCACGCAGCACAGGACAGCTTGCCGGCAGCGCGCTACGCGCTGCACGGTAAGCTGTCCTAAGCATGGATCCACGGCCCATCGGCGTCTTTGACTCGGGAGTGGGAGGACTCAGCGTCGTCGAGCATCTCCGCGCGATGGTTCCGGCCGAGCGGTTCGTTTATTTCGCGGACACGGACTTCTTTCCTTACGGACCGCGTCCGCCTGCCGAGGTCAGGAAAAGAGCGTTTTCCATCGCCGACAGGCTTCTCAGGGCAGACGTGAAAATGATTGTCATCGCCTGCAACACAGCATCGACTGCTGCTGTGAAAGACCTCCGCGAGGTGTTCGACATTCCCTTCGTCGCCATGGTTCCCGCGCTGAAGCCGGCGGCCGCGCAGTCCCGCTCGGGCATTGTCGCCGTCCTTGCGACCAGCGGGACAATCGATGGCGAGATGCTCGCGAAGGTCAACAAGGAGTTTGGGCAGGGTACCGATGTCAGAAACATTCCCTGCCAGGGACTGGCCGAGCTGGTTGAACTTGGTGACACCGAATCGACTGCAGTGAGGGAGCACATCCGAGAATCACTCGAACCAGCGGTCCGCGCCGGCGCCGACACACTGGTTCTTGGGTGCACGCACTTCCACTTCCTCACCGCTACTATCGAGTCCGAGTTTCCCGGGCTCACCGTCATCGGTACGGCGGAGCCTGTGGCTCGGCGGGTCGTGCAGGTTCTCACAGAGAGCGACTCGCTTGCGCCGAACGAGGTCGACGGGAGCCTCAGTCTGATCGTCAGCGGGAATAGATTCGTCTTCGAAGAGGTCATCAAAAAGCTCGGATTCCTGCCCGCGGGGGCTCTCGCCTGATGGGCTTCTTCGAACGACTCGCTAATCGGAGCCGGGATGCGAACACTCTTCTCTGCGTGGGTCTTGACCCGATCTTTGAACGACACGCCGAAGGTGACCTCGTGGACTACAACAGGTCGATCATTGAGGCCACGGCTCCGTACGCTGCCTGCTTCAAGCCCAACATTGCCTTCTACGAGCAATTCGGCCTGTCCGGTCTCAGGGCCCTCCAGGCAACGTTGGAGTCTGTGCCGCCGGAAATTCCTGTGATTGGTGACATAAAGCGCGGGGACATTGGATCGACGGCCGAGGCCTACGCCCGGGCGGCTTTCGACTTCTGGAGTTTCGGGGCGGTGACCTTAAGCGGCTACTTCGGAAGGGACGCCGTCGACCCGTTTCTCGAGTACGACGACCGCGGCGTTTACGTCCTCTGTAGAACCTCGAATCCGAGCGCCGCGGAGTTCCAGGGGAAGGACCTCGATGGGGGGGGAAAGGTGTTCGAGTCTATGGCCATCCAGGCGACGTCCTGGAGCCCGAGGGTCGGGCTTGTCGTGGGGGCCACCGCACCCCGTGAACTCGCCCGCGTCCGGGAGCTTGCGCCCAGTGCCCCGCTCCTCGTCCCTGGTCTGGGTGCCCAGGGGGGGACCGCCGCAGAGGTTGTTGCCGCAGCAGGCTCGGCGGCAGGGAAGATACTCGCGACTGCCTCGCGGTCCATTTACTACGCGGGCGAAGGGCCCGCGTTTGCCGAGGCTGCCGGATATGCGGCCAGGAAGCTCCGGGACGAGCTACGAGAAGCGGTTAATCAGTGAGTGACGGCGAAGTCGAAGTCGGTCAGATTTACAGGATGCGGCGAAAGCATCCCTGTGGCGGCTGGGACTGGCGAGTGTTCCGCGTCGGCGCAGACATCGGGCTGCAGTGTCTGACCTGCAAGAGGCGGGTAATGCTGGAGCGGCGGAGGTTCGACGCGCGTGCACGCCACCCCGTCAAAGAAGCGGGCTGACGGCCCTCTCGCCCCACTCCTCCAACAGCGCAAGTTTCGCCGGCTGACATTCGCCCGGTTCACTTCACGTGTCGCACAGAACGCTCTGAGCTTCGCGCTCGTTCTTCTCGTGGTCGACGAGACAGGCAAGGCGTTCTTCAGCAGCCTGCTCGTTCTCGCACTGGTCGTCCCGACGACCGCTGCTGGGATCATCTCCGGGGCGCTTTCGGACGCAGTCCCGAAGCGTGCCCTGATGCTGCTTGGTCACGGCCTTCGCGCTGGCCTGTGCTTCAGCTACGCAGGCTCCCTCGATGGGGCGAGTGATTACTTCATGATCGCTGTCCTGATGTCGGTCGTGAACCCGCTCGCGACTTCGCCGGAAGGGGCTAGCCTGCCACTGATCGTCGACCGACAACTACTTGCCCGTGCGAACGCGATCAACCAGGCCTCAACGGGACTCTCCCAGCTCATCGGGTTCGGCCTTCTTACACCACTGATGTTGGGATTCTTCGAGTCGGCTGAAGCTCTGCTCTGGGTCTGCGGCGGGTTTTTCGTACTGGCCGCAGTCAATGCGCTGTTCATCGGCCGGATTCCATCCGCCAGGCGTTCGGAGATTGGAGGTGAACCGGAAGGGCGCTGGTACGTTGTGGGTTGGCGGGCCCTTCGCAGCGACCGCCGGGTGTGGCAGGCCACCGTCGAGCTGACGCTGATCTCAGTTTCGATCATCAGCCTCGGCGGTCTGATTCCGACCTACCTCGACGAGATACTCGGGTTAAGCGTGGACGTCGGGGTGCTAGTTCTGGTTCCTGCAGCTGCCGGTGTGGCCATAGGCCTCCGACTGGCCGGATTCCTGGCGCACCGCGTTCCCCACACGCTGCTCTCGACGTCGGGGTTCATCGTCTACGTTGTGGCGCTTGGAATCTTCGCCTCAGTCAACCCAGTATCAGAGTTCCTGGCGGGCTACGAGCCGTTTGACTGGCTCGCGACGGTGGATATCGGTGGCTTCGAAGGGGGGGCTGTTGTCGCCATGGCCGTGGCGTTCCCGCTCGGATTCTCGTTCGCGCTGGTAACAGTGGCCGCCCAGACTGCCCTCAATGACCTCGTGTCGCTTCGACTCCAGGGTCGTGCCCAGGCTACCCAGGGAGCCCTCGCCGCCCTTGCGGCTTCGCTGCCCGTTCTTGCTGCGGGGGTGCTGGCCGACGCGATCGGCGTGGCCCCGGTCATCGGGGGGGTGGCCGTGGTCACCGGGGTCCTCGCGATCGGCCGGAGGGGCAGGCACGGGCTCCCAAGCACCTCCTGACGTTGCAGCTCTCGCGGTGCATATCTAGGCTGCCCGCGTGGGTCGCAGACGTGCCGACATGCTCCTGGTCGAAAGAGGGCTGGCCGAATCGCGTGAGCAGGCTCGCCGTCTCATCATGGGTGGCCGTGTACGATCTGGGACCGTGACACTAGTTCAGCCGGCGACTCTCCTCAAGGAAGGCGCCTCTCTCGAGGTACTGGAACCTGAGCCGTACGTAAGCCGTGGTGGCCACAAACTCGAGGCTGCGCTGTCAACGTTCAAACTTTCGGTCGAGGGTGTGACAGCCCTTGACGTTGGAGCCTCCACTGGAGGATTCACTGATTGCCTTCTCCAGAGTGGCGCTTCTAGCGTGATTGCCATCGATGTTGGCCGCGCGCAGCTGCACGCGAAACTCCGTGGAGATGACCGGGTCACGCTCCTCGAACGGACCAACGCCAGGAATCTTCCTGATGTCGGCCCTTTCGATCTTTTCGTGGTGGATGTGTCGTTTATCTCCTTGAAGAAGATCCTGCCCGCCATCGCCTTCCGGGCTATCCCTCGCACGCCTGGGGTCGTACTGCTGAAGCCCCAGTTCGAAGCCGGTCCCGCCGACGTTCCGCGGGGGGGAGTGATAAAGGACGAAGGCGTGCGAACCAGGGTTGTCGCCGATCTGAGAAACTGGTTGGCAGTGAAAGGCTGGTCAGTTCTCGATCTGATCGAATGTCCTCTGCGTGGCGGCGACGGCAACGTCGAGTATCTTGTCTGGCTGGAGACCCCTAACCGGGGAACTGATGCTTAAGCAAGTCACTGTGTTCCACCAGGGTAACAACGAGAGCGCCCTCTCTCTGGCAGGCCAGGCGGAGAGGGAACTCCAGCGCGCCGGCGTCGCGACCATCGTCGACGACGTGTGGGGCGATGCAGCCCCCGAGCAAGCCGCGGGCGTCGACCTCATCGTATGCATCGGGGGCGACGGCACCGTTCTGCGTGCTGCCCGGGTCGCCCTGCCGTCCAGTGCCCCATTGCTTGGGGTGAACATGGGCCGCCTTGGTTTTCTGACCCAGCTCAGCCCCAGGGATTTCTTCAACCGGTTTGAGCGGATCCTTGCACATGACTGGCGGGTTGAAGAGCGGATCATGGTGCGCTCCGAGGTGGCGGAACCGGACGGCACTGTCCGCGGCCCCTTCCATGCCCTTAACGACGTCGTTGCCAGTCGCAAAGCGCCGGGCCGCCCGGTCTACGTTGACGTCCGGATCGACGGGGCCAAGGTGGCCAACTACCGCTGTGACGGGATGATCGTTGCGACTCCCACGGGCAGCACCGGATATTCGCTGAGCGCCGGCGGGCCCATCCTGGATCCTACCGAGCACCACCTGGTTCTTACCCCCGTCGCTGCCCACCTCGCTCTTGGACGCGCAATCGTCCTGGGGTCGGAGTCGACTGTGGACCTGGTGGTGACCTCTGACGATGCTGTGATCCTGAGCGTCGACGGGCAGGAAGTTGTCCCCGTGTACGGCAGTGCCCACGTGACTGTGCGCGTGAGCGAACACATTGCGCGCTTCGCGACCTTCCGCGAACCCGCGTCCTTCTTCTCAGAGCTTGCCGAACGGTTTGAGATTCAGCTTTCCAGTGCCATGAGCAGCCGTGCTTGAACGGATCTGGGTCCGGAACTTCGCCGTCGCTCGCGACGTGGAGGTGGAACCTGGTCCCGGACTGAACGTGTTTACGGGTGAGACCGGGGCCGGGAAGTCGCTGATTGTAGATGCTCTTGCCTTCGCTTTCGGAGCTCGACGTGGGCGTGAGGTTATCGCAGCCGGTGCTGACCGGGCCGAGGTGGTGGTTCAGCCATCCGGTGGTCCCCTGGTAGAGCGCTCGATAGGGCTGGCTGGTCGCTCTGCTACCAGGGTCGACGGGGTGGTGGCGACAATCGAAGCTGCTGCCGAAGTCGGTGCAAGCGTTGAAATCCACGGGCAATTGGAACAGATCGCCGTTCTTCGCCCGGCTGTACAGCTTGCGCACCTGGATCGATTCGCCGGATGCTCTGTTCTCGCTTACGAATGCTCAGCGAAGGTGCGGGAGCTAAGAGAGGTGCGGCGCGTACTGGCGTCGTTGATTTCCGATGAGCGCGAGCGCGAGAGACGCATCGAACAGCTTCGCTTCGAGGTTGACGAGATTCGGGCCGCAGAGCTGGAGCCGAACGAGGATAAGGAGCTTCGCCAAGAACACGACCGGCTCGCCAGTACGGCGGCTAGGCTGGCCAG
>DASCML010000136.1:0-6631 GCA_036010925.1 Dehalococcoidia bacterium
TCATCCACACCGCTAACATCCACCTTGAAATCGAGATCTTCTCCTTCAGATCGTCCGATCCAGTTGGCCTGTCGAGTCTTAATGGGCTCGGGCCACTGCAGCCCATCGAAATCGAGGAGTTCTTCCGCGTAAGCGGTCGTCTTGAAGAACCACTGGGTCAGGAATCGTCGGGTCACTGGCGAGTCGCAGCGCTCGCAAACGCCGTCAATGACCTGCTCGTTGGCGAGAACAGTCTGACACCCGGTGCACCAGTTCGCCTGGGCAGCCTCGCGATAAGCGAGTCCACGATTGAACAGCTGGAGAAACCACCATTGCGTCCACTCGTAATAATTCGGGTCGCTGGTGACAATCTCGCGGTCCCAGTCAAAGCTGGGGCCCATCATTCGTAGCTGCTGATGCATTCGTTCGATGTTCGAGTGGGTCCAGCCGTGCGGATCGACGCCGCGCCGGATAGCAGCGTTTTCGGCGGGCAGACCAAAGCTGTCGAACCCCATCGGAAACAGCACGTTGTACCCCAGCATTCGCCGGTAACGTGCAGCGGCATCGCTTGGCGCCATCGCATACCAATGGCCGGTGTGAAGGTCACCGGACGGATACGGGAACATCGTCAGCGCGTACCAAGGCTGACACTCATCATTGTCATTGGCGGCGTAGAGCCGATCCTGCTCCCAGCGAAGTTGCCATTGGGATTCGATTAACTGCGGTTCGTAGCGATCAGCCACAGAATCACCTCTACCAGATCAGAATGCGCGAATTATTGAAACCATCCGCCCCGGCGGCTCAGGCGCCGCGGGGCCAAGTAAGTTGCCCGCGCAGGTGCCGCGGCTCCCATTCGGCCGGGACACAAATCAGAAAGAGGCGATTGCAACGCATGCGTCATTCTAACCTCGGGCCGGATTCGCCGTCATCGGCGTCACCGTCACTCCCTCTTATAGTGCGCAACAAACAGAGTTTCGAAGTCGCGAGGTGCTGAGCACTTGTTGCAGGTGAGGTACCAAGTCCAGATGGCGTTTGGCTTCTTGCCGTAGTGCTCAATGGCTTTGGCCCTGGTCTCTTTCAAGCGCCTGCCGATCGAACCATAGGGCGCCGAAAAAAGGCAGCTGAACACAACTCCGCGGGGGCGGACCAAGCCCCGCGCCTCCTTATCGTCTGATTCAGCTTCGACCAAGACTGTGCGAATGAGGCGACCCGCCCCCATCAAAACCATCCCGTCCAGAGGAATCACAGCACCGATCTTCTCCGCCGCCTCACGGGCTCGCGTTTTCAACTTGCCATATCCCAGTGGCACTCCAAACAAGGCCGGGATATGGAGCCGAATGAACGTGATGTCCGACCAGTCGCTTTCGACCTCATGCCAATCCCCCGGGTCCAGCGCAGGGCAGGGACAATCGAGTTCGTCGACGGCGTCGTTGGCGCCAACTTCCCTCTGAACGGGCTCATTCTTCTTATCGACCGACACTCGGCGACGGCGTGGCATCTTACGAGGATAGCCTCCCGTTGAACGCGCCGTGCAGGCTCAAGATTCCCGATCCACATCTGGACGGGCAATTCTGAGAGTCTCCTCAAGTTCGCTGAGCAACTGCGTACGAGCCTGCTCGCGCGTCTGCAAGCCCCAGAGATTGATAAATCCCACGGCGGCCGACTGATCAAAGGTGTCTCCGCGATCATAGGTCGCCAAACTCCGGTCGTAGAGAGAGAACGGGGATTTTCGAGCAGTAACTACCACGCTCCCGCGGCTGAGCCTGACTCGCACCGTACCGGTTACGAATCGCTGCGTGCTGGCAAAGTACGCGGCCAGGTCCTGGTGTTGGGCACTGAACCAGAGACCGTTGTAGATCAGCTCCGAGTACTCCGTCGCCATCTGCTCTTTGAGCTTCAATTGCGACTTGGAAAGCGTGAGCGACTCAAGTCCGCGATGGGCCTTGTGCAGGATCAGAGCCGCAGGTGCCTCGTATATCTCACGGCTCTTGATCCCCACAAGTCGGTCTTCAATCACGTCCATTCTTCCAACGCCGTGGAGTCCACCGAGCGTGTTAAGCCTTTCAACCAGCGAGACCGGCTCCAGGTCCTCGCCATCGATGGAAATCGGCACACCGCTCTCAAATGAGATCTCGATGAACGCCGGGGCAGCCGGTGCCTCCGCCGCCGACCGAGTCCACTCGAACGCATCCTCCGGCGGATCGGCCCAGGCATCCTCGAGGGCCCCGGCCTCTGCGCTCCGACCCCAGATGTTTTCGTCGATGCTGTACGGCCCTTTATCACCCCACGGGATGTCGACCCGGTGCTCTCGCAAATATTCAATCTGCGTTTCGCGGGCCATGGCCAAGTCGCGAGTCGGGGCAACGATTTCCAGCTTCGGATCTAGAGTGAGAACGCCGTTGTCGAATCTCACCTGGTCGTTCCCTTTCCCAGTGCAGCCGTGTGCGACTGCCGTTGCTCCTTCTTCGTGCGCTACATCTACCAGCAACTTGGCCATCAGCGGCCGTGCAAGGGCCGTGGCAAGGGGGTATCCGTCCTGATAGATGGCACTGGCGGCGAGGGCCGGGAACGCAAAGTAACGAACGAAATCGTCGGTGGCGTTGATCACGCGAACGCTAACCGCTCCGGCTGCGATACCCCTCTCTTCAACGACAGGCTGCTCGCGGCTCATACCGACATCGATATTGAGCGCGATAACCTCGTAGCCATCTTCTACGGTCAGCCACTTTATGGCCGCAGTGGTGTCCAGACCACCCGAGTAGGCAAGAACAAGCTTTGACACGACGGCTCCATTTGCCCGATGGGGCTAGCCACGAGTATCGCCCGACCCCGCGAACAAGGGAACCTGACTAGTCGAGTTCAGCCTTCGCCCGGGACGTGCCGACGACGGACCCGGCCACCGTCGACCCGAGCAACAACGCCAGCTCGACCGTCAATGCGATCGCCGCGACCGAGTCTGGAATCTCGCCGGCGACAACAAACGGAGCAAAAGCGAGACCGACCGCCAGGGCCGCTATCGACCCAAAGAGCAGATACGGCCCGAGGACACGGTGGACGGCATACCAACGCTCTTCGCTGGACTGCGTGTACTGGCTGTTCAAACCCGCCCACCGGTTTGGTGGCAGACGTCTGGACGAAGCAAGCCAGCCAACGATCGCCGACGGGACGACCGCACCAATAGTCACACCGACGATCAGGAAGCCGAGCATGGATCCAACACTACCTCAGTTATCACCGGCAATCCTCGCGAGGGACTCGCCAAGGACCTCGCAGGCCCGGTCAATTTCGTCATCGCTCACGTTGAGGGCCGGGAGAAATCGCACTGCGTTGGGCCTGACGTTATTTATCAGGAGGCCCTTTTCGCGGCAGGCGGAGACCAAATCCGCTGCGTGGTCTCCCTCCAACTCTAGCGCTAGGATGAGGCCTCGGCCCCTGATTTCAGTTACATCGCCAAATCGGTCCTCGAGTGAACAGAGCCGCTCCTTGAGTCGCTCAGACGCCCGTACCGCCTGGGCAAGGATCCCGTTTTCCTCGATAAACTTCAGAGTTGCCACACCGGCGGCCGCCGCCACAGGATTGGCTCCGAAGGTCGTCCCGTGATCGCCCGGCACGAGGTGCGCGGCAATATGCTCACTGGCGAGGACGGCCCCAATCGGCAGTCCCCCGGCAAGGCCCTTGGCCAGGCACATTATGTCTGGTTCGATTCCTTCCTGCTCATAGGCGAAGAGGGTCCCGGTGCGGCCAATCCCCACCTGAATCTCATCCAGGATCAAGAGCAGACCTCGCTCATCACACCAACCACGAATCAATTTCAGATATCCGGGGGTCGGCATGTTGACCCCACCCTCGCCCTGGATCGGCTCGACGAGCACCGCCACTGTCCGGTCGGTCGTGGCCCTGCGAACTGCTCCAATATCGTTCCAGGGAACGTGGGTGAACCCTTCAGGAAGAGGCTCGAAGGGTTCCCGGTACCGCAGGGTGCCTGTCGCCGCGAGCGCGCCGGCAGTACGCCCGTGGAAAGCATCGTTCATGGAAATGATCTCAAACGCACCGTCGCGGTCGTCTTTGCCCCAGCGGCGCGCGATTTTGATGGCGGTCTCTACGGCCTCCGACCCGGAGTTGCAAAAGAACGCTCGGTCGAGGCATGAGTTATCCACGAGCAGTGTCGCCAGTTCGATCATCGGACGCGTGTAGAACAGGTTCGACGTGTGAATCAGCTGGCCCACCTGCCCGGCGACAGCCTCCACAACCGCAGGGTGGCAGTGGCCCAGAACATTGACTGCGAGCCCACCGACAAAATCGAGGTACTCCTTTCCGTCCACGTCCCAAACTCGTGTACCTTCGCCCCGGGCTATGACGATCGGCTGGCGGCCGTAGTTCTGAAACAGATAGCGGGATTCCTGCTGAATCAGAGAGTCGGCAGTGTCACTCATTCTGAAAGTCCTCGGGTTGGCAGTCCGTGGATACTATCGCGCCAATAGGTCCGGGTACCAGAAGCCCGCATGGGCATCACGGTCAGGGAACGAAGACTGTCCCGCCGTAGTCCCTATCCAGGAGCGCGCCCCTTACACGACCGTCGGTGATGCGGGCGGGAACTCCGAGCGCTGCGGCATGAAGGCAGGCCTGGACCTTCGGGATCATCCCGCCAGCGATTGTCCCGTCGGCAATTAATGACTTCGCACGCTCCCGGGTCAGGGACGAAACTGGAGACCCGTCCCGCTCCCGCACGCCCTCCACGTCGGTCAGGAATATGACTTCCCGGGCCTTCATCGCTGCTGCGACGCTTCCGGCGACGGTGTCAGCGTTGACGTTCACGAGTGTTCGCTCACCCTCCCGCGGTACGAAACCGACCGGAGCCACCACAGGTATGACCCCGGCTTCTCGCAGAATGTCCAAGGCCGTGGTCTGCACCCGCAGAGGTTTCCCGACGAAGCCGAGAGAGGGGTCTGGGATTGTGCACTCAAGGACGTCCGCGTCCACACCCGAAAGTCCGCATGCTGCTGCGCCGGACGCCCCGATAGCCGCAACCACTCGCTTGTTCACAAGGCCGGCAAAGACGGCCACGACGACTGGAAGTGCATTTTCGTCTGTGACTCGCTTTCCGCGCTCGAACCTAGACTCGATGCCCATATGTTCGAGCCAGCTCGTGGCCTCCGCTCCTCCGCCATGCACCACGACGGGCACGTCGCCCGCCAATGCCAGGGAGGCGATGTCCGCAAAGCTCGTATCGGCCGAACCCAGCGTGCTGCCTCCGACCTTGACGACGAGCGGGACGCTCATGTGTGGTAATCCGCGTTTATGTGGACATACTCGGAGGTCAGGTCACAGCCCCAGCCTGTTGCCGAGCCATCGCCCACCCCGAGCTCGATTTCTATGGTTACGGTATCGCCTTCCATAGCCCTTGAAACGGTAGTCTCGTCGAAATCCGTCGGCTCCTCCTTCTCAAAGACCGTGTGTCCACAGACCGAGACCTTCACAGTAGGTTCGTCAACCTCAACACTCGACCGTCCGATAATCGCGACAATTCTCCCCCAGTTCGGATCAGCACCGTGGACGGCGCTTTTTAGTAGATAGGACGTCGCCAGGAGACGAACGAGTTCACGGGCTTCGGCCATGCTCGCAGCAGTCCCGACCTTCACTTCCAGTAGCTTGGTCGCGCCCTCGCCGTCGCGCGCGATCTCACGTGCTAGGTACGAGCTCAAGTCGGCCAGCGCGGTCCGGAACTCGCCCGCGAGGTGATGGTCCGAGGCGATTCGTTCGACCCCGTCGTCCGGATCGCGAGCCAGGAACAATACCGTGTCACTCGGACTGGTATCCCCGTCAACCGAGACGAGATTGAATGACTCGTCCACGGCCGAGGAAAGAGCCTCCTGGAGGAAACCGGCCTCGACCGGAGCATCCGTAACCAGAAATGCCAACATCGTTGCCATGTTCGGGTGGATCATCCCCGAACCCTTCACGCAGCCTCCGATAGTGAAAGGCCCGAAGGAAACACTCCCATGCTTGGGACGCGTGTCGGTCGTCATGATGGCGTTGGCCAGATCCACTCCACCCCCATTGCTGAGTTCGATCGCGCGCACGCCGTTCTCGAGTTTTTCCATCGGAAGAAAGTGCCCGATCACCCCGGTGCTGCAGACGAAGACATCGTCCTGGTGGAGGCCGAGCTTTGCAGCGACCCATTCCGTGAGTCGCATTGCGTCCCCAAACCCACGTTCCCCGGTGTTCGAATTAGCCACCCCCGCATTGATCACGACGGCCTGGCCTCTACGATCTTCGAGCTTCAGCCGATCGACGTCCACCGATGCAGCGTGAAGCCGGTTCTTGGTGAAAGTGCCGGCCGCATTGCACGGGCGGTCTGCGACGAGGATTGCAACGTCCAGCTTTCCCTCGCCGTACGTCTTTATTCCCGCATACGTGGCCCCCGCTCGAAACCCCGGGACCGAGGTGACAGAGCCCAAAGGGTCCACCCGGCTCACGGGTAGACCGCCGCGAGATCGATTCCTTCATTTTGTGAAAGGCCGAGCATCAGGTTCATGTTCTCGATGGCCTGGCCCGCTGCCCCTTTCACGAGGTTGTCGAGAACGCCAATCGCCACCAAGATCCCGTTTCGCTCATCCACAGTCGGGTGAACGAAGCACATATTGCTGCCAAG
>DASCML010000137.1:0-6618 GCA_036010925.1 Dehalococcoidia bacterium
TCACTCTTACGCGAGAAGAGATGCTCACCTGGGCACTGGAGAACGGCCTGATGCTGGCCTCCCTGCAGAGCCTTGACGAGGTGGCCCGCGACGTGCAGCTGGAAACTCGTAAGGCGTGGCGCCTGGTGAAACAGCCAGGTCTTAGCGAGCTCCAGGTGCCCGGTCCTCCCGTGCGCATTTCCGGCATCAGCTGGGAGCCCCGGGGACCTGCGCCGTCCCCCGGCGAGCACCACAATCTGTGGTCTGAAAGTCCGGGGGCGCCGGTCCCTGCGGAGAACTCTTCTCTGGATGGCCTCCCCCTCGCGGGGGTACGCGTACTCGACATGGGCACCACGCTTGCCGGCCCGGCTGCCGCCCGTCACCTAGCCGACTTCGGTGCTGAAGTCATAAAGATTGAATCCGAAGTCCATCCGGATACCCTTCGCGTCGGAACTCCGTATGCCAACGGCAAGCCCGGGATAAATCGATCCGCATATTTCGCCGCCTACAACGCCGGGAAGCGATCTTTTGCTCTCAACCTCCAGGCCGCCAGTTCGAAAACCGTCCTGCGACGACTCGTGGAGAGCGCTGACGTCTTGATGGAAAACTTCGCTCCCGGCGTAACCCGACGGCTTGGAATCACCTACGAAACGATTCGCTCCTGGAACCCCAGAATCGTGATGGCCAGCCACTGTCTCCAAGGCCAGACGGGGCCAAGATCAACGCACCGCGGTTATGGGCAGATTGCTAGTGGAATGACGGGCTGGTACGACCTCACAGGCCCGTCCGGTTCCGAGCCCCTCGGCCCCTACTCTGCTTACACTGACTTCATTTCGTGGCCTTACCTGGCAGCGGCGATTCTCATTGCTCTCGAACGCCGTGAAGTCACCGGCAAAGGGGCACACATAGACCACGCTCAGGTCGAATCATCGATTCACTTCCTCGCCCCGCTGCTTCTGGACTTCCAGCTGAACGACCGCATAGCGTCGCGTAGGGGGAACCGCGAAGACCATGTCGCTCCAAACGGAACGTACCGTTGCGCCGGAGACGATCGCTGGGTCGCTATCTCCGTTAGATCAAGCTCTGAGTGGAGTTCTCTCTGCTCGCTTCTCGGGAGATCCGACATCGCGAATGATCCCGAGCTGGCGTCGCTCGATGGCCGCAAAGCCCGCGAGGACGAACTGGACCATGTGATATCTGAGTGGACCGCCGGGAGGGATGCGTTTGAAGTCGCGGCTCAGCTAAGAGACCTGGGGGTGGCGGCAGGCCCCGTCTACAAGGCATCTGACCTGTTCGCCGATGCTCAGCTCGCAGAGCGAGGTTTCTTTCGACGTCTCTACCACCCCGAGCTTGGAGACCACGCTGTGATCACAAACTCATTTCGGATCGAAGGGCTCGATGCCGGCCCTCACAAAGCAGCCCCGCTCCTCGGTGCGGACACGTACGATATCTGCACGCAGCTGCTTCGAATCGACGATGACACTTTCGTCCGCTACCAGGAGCAGGGAGTACTCCGCTGATGCATGTGCCGTTCGTCGGCATGGGAGGTAGTAATGAAGTTCCAGTTCACGCCAGAGCAGGACAGGTTTCGCCAAGACCTCAAGCAGTTTCTGTCAGCCGACTTCCCGGGAGACTCGGACGGCGGCTCGAACCGGGTGTTCAGCAAGCAGCTCGCCGAGCGAGGATGGATCGGCATCGCCTGGCCGGAGGAGTATGGGGGCGGCGGGCGTGGAGCCATCGAGCAGATGATCTACAACGAGGAAATGATCCTCGCAAACGCACCGCGTGGATATCACTTCACCGCGGAACGCCAGGTCGGCCCATCGGTCATCCTCCACGGGACCGAGGACCAGAAGCGCGAGTGGCTTCCCAAGATCATGAACGCCGACGTGAGTTTCGCCCTGGGGCTTTCTGAGCCCGGCGCCGGTTCCGACCTGGCTTCGGTCGCCACTAGGGCCACCCGGGACGGTGACGAATACGTCGTCAACGGACAGAAGATTTGGACGTCGAATGCTCACCTTTCGGACGCTATCTGGCTCGTTACTAGGACGGAACCTGATGCACCGAAGCACAGGGGCATCAGCTGCATGCTCGTCGACCTAGACAGCCCGGGGATCACGATCCGCCCACTGGTCGATCTGACCTACAGCCACCACTTCAATGAGGTGTTCTTCGAGGACGTAAGGGTCCCCGTGAATCGCAGGGTGGGCGAGGAGAACCGGGGCTGGTACATCCTTGCAGAGCACCTTGATTTCGAGCGCTCCGGGATCGAGAGGTTGATCGATTACCAGTGGATCTATGACGCGATGCTTGAAGAGGCGCGGGGGCGCGCGTCGACAGGAGCACTTACTGTTTCGACGCGCATTGCCATCGCCAGTCTTGCATTGGAGCGCGAGGTCGGCCGCCTCCTCTGCTACCGGGTCGCCTGGATGCAGAGTGTCGGCCTGAAACCCAATGCAGAGGCGTCCGAGGCAAAGGCGTTCGGCACCGAGTGGTCACAGAGACTGGCGGGTGTCGCATTCCAGCTCTTCGGCATGAAATCTGCTGCTGCGACCGACGACAGCATGCCCATGAGGCTGCAAATCGGTTACCGGAACGCGGTCTCGCGGACCATCGCCGGCGGCACCTCCGAAATTCAGAGAAACATCATCGCGACGCGGGGGCTCGGGCTACCACGGTCCTGACCGGGTCCCGCAGTCCTCAGTCCGTGTACTCACCCCACCCACCACCTCCGGGGGTCTCGATTCGAATTCGTTCGCCACATTTGATGTCAATCTGTGTGTTGCCAGTGATGGTGCCCTCCTCGTCGTCTGACTTGATCAGCGCGTGGACGCCCGGTCGCCCGTCTCCGCCGCCAGCCAGGCCCCAGGGCCCCACCCGCCGCCGGTCAGCCACCAGGTTGACGCTCGCGTCAGCAAGGAATTCGACCTCCTTCGTGACTCCATCGCCACCACGATGCAGGCCGAGGCCGCCACTCCCCTCCCGTAGCTCGAAACGCCAGATTCGGACTGGGTGATTGCCCTCGAGCGCTTCCACAGGAGTATTAGCGGTATTCGTCATATGCGTCTGGACGCCGGACTCCCCGGGCCGCGTGGGTCCACCCCCGGCGCCTCCGGGAATCGTCTCGTAGTAAGCAAAGGGGCTCCCATTAGCCAGAGACCCACCCCAAGTGAAGTTACTCATGCTCCCGGCGCTTGCGGCGGGAATCGATTCCGGCAAGGCCTCGGCCAAGGCTCTCAGCACAACGTCAGTGACCCGCTGGGAGGTCTCCACGTTGCCAGCGGACACTGCGTGCTGCGGGAGCGCCGCCACGAGCGAGCCCTCCGGAAGCTCCACATGGATGGGGCGGAAATTGCCTTCATTCGAAGGCGCTTCAGGAGGCAGCAGGCAGCGAATGCAGTAAGCCACTGCCGAGCGAGAAACAGCCGCCACGGCGTTCAGAGAGGACGCCTGCTGGGGAGCCGTGCCGGCAAAGTCGCAAACGACGGAATCTCCGGTCACTCTCAAGACGACCCGTATCGGCAAAAGCTCGCCGCCAGGAGACTCCATCACATCTGAGGCTTCGAATGTACCGTCCGGGATAGCGCCTATCGCTGACCTCGTGAGGCGCTCGGAGTAGTTCTGCAATTCTGTCATTGCCGTCAGAACCGGGGCAGGGCCGCCTCGCTCAAACAGACCGAGGAATCGGCGCTCTCCTGTGCGAAGGGCAGCAAACTGGGCGTCGAGATCCGCCTGCCGTTCCTTCGGCGTCCTGACATTGCGCAGCAGGAGCGCTAGTAAGTCATGGTTCAGGCTACCTGCTTCACGCAACCGCAGCGGGGGAATGATGATTCCCTCCTGGTAGAGTTCGGTCGCTACGGGCATCGAGCCAGGCGCCATCCCCCCAACGTCGGCGTGGTGAGCCCGATTGGACACAAACCCAACGACGTTTCTCTCCCAGAACACCGGGGCGATCAGCGATATGTCAGGGAGATGCGTGCCGCCGAGGTATGGGTCGTTGACGATGGCAACATCCCCGGGAGACCAGGGTTCGAGCCGGCGAACCGAACGCACTGCCTCAGGCATCGCTCCGAGATGAACAGGAATATGGGCAGCCTGAGCAACCATGTCGCCACTCGCATCGAAGATCGCACAGGAGTAATCGCGCCGCTCCCTAATGTTTGGCGAGTGGGCAGTGAGGCCCAGGGTGATCCCCATCTCTTCAGCAACAGAGGCAAGCAGGGCGTTCCAGACTGCCAGCGCGGCTGCATCCATCGCCATCAAATCCGCTCCAGCACCAGATTGCCATGCATATCGCACCGGGCCTTCCAGGCGGCTGGAACGAAGGCGGTCGCGTCTTCCTGCGCCACCACCGCAGGCCCGTCAAAGCTTTCACCTTCGCCAATGCAATCCCGGTGCCGAAGAGATGCGCGGACCACTACCGAGGCCTCGGGTGACCAAACCTCCACCTCCGCTGCAGGCACGGGGCTCTGCACCGACCCTTCCCAGCCTGGCAAGCCGGTCCCCGGGCTCGACACGCGGACCCTAAGTGCCACCATGTCTACCACCCGATGAGGCGAAGAGAAGCCAAAACGCCGATCGTGGGCCTGGTGAAAAGCGTCCGTGATCGACGGTGCGTGAGGCTTCTCGACTGAGACACGTAGCTCATGTGCCTGGCCCTGGTAGCGAAGATCGGCAAAGAACTGCACCTGATAGTCTGCGCCGTGACTGAGCTCTCCGAAAGCATCCCTCCCTTCGCTCTCAAGTTCCAGCATGGTCGTTCGCAACAGTTCGTCGTCACCACCAACCTGGGCTATCAGGCCACGGCTGCGCTCGACCGCTTCCGGGGCAGTCAGCATTCCAAGAGCCGAAAGAACTCCTGGAAATCGAGGCACAAGCACGCGTCCGACACCAACTGCATCCGCGACGCCGCACGCGTGAAGCGGGCCGGCGCCACCGAACGCGACCAGGGTGAAGTCGGCCGGGTCGAATCCTCGCTCAAGGCTCACTCGCCGAACCGCGCGGGCTGTGTTTGCGTCGACGACCGCCACCACACTTGCGGCCGCCCTTTCCGGGCTGTCGGCCAGGGGCGCCATTGCCGTTGATGCGCGCTCCAGATCTACGTGGAGTGTGCCTCCCAACGGCTGTTCGGCTCTCAGTCGCCCGAGCACGAGGTCCGCGTCAGACACCGTAGGTTTGGTGCCGACCCCATAGCATGCAGGGCCTGGATCGGCACCGGCGCTTTCTGGGCCGACCCTCAACGCCCCTCCCTCATCGAGCCTCGCTATCGAGCCTCCCCCGGCTCCTACTGTGACCACATCAACCATCGGCGCCTGAATGGCGAGACCATCGATTTCCGCCAGAGACCGGTAGGCGACCTCTCTATCCACTAGTGAGACGTCTGTGCTCGTTCCTCCCATGTCAAACGAAATGATCCTTTCGAATCCCGCCTGCCGAGCGACGGCAGCAGCGCCGATTACCCCACCGGCGGGTCCGCTCAAAACCATGCTCACTGGCCGTTCGACCGCTGCCGTTGGGGATGTAAGTCCGCCGGCCGAGTGCATCACTCGGAGTTGTGGCCCGATCTTCGTTTCGAGTGATGAAACATAGCGACGCACAACGGGCCTGAGAAACGCATTGATCGCAGTTGTGCTTCCGCGTTCGTACTCGCGATGCTCGGGTGAAACCTCGGACGATGCACAAACCTCCAGCCCGGCGCTCCGCATGGCGTCCGCTACCTGGTGCTCGTGAGCAGGGTTCAAGTACGAAAAGAGGAACGAGATCGCGAATGCCTCTCCCTCCGAATCGCGGGCGGCCGCAACGACCCTCGAAAGCTCGAACTCAGTCAGAGCCACGACCACAGAGCCATCTGCTGCGAGGCGCTCGTTCACTCCTATGGAGTCGCCTCGAAGAATGACGTGGTCAGAGCGATGAGGTTCGAGCTCATACAGAGCCGGCCGTGCCTGGCGCCTAATCTGGAGCACGTCTTTGAACCCCGCCGTTGTGAGGAGGAATGTTCGCGGGCCGTGTCGTTCCAGGAGTGCGTTTGTGGCCACGGTGCTTCCGTGGACGGTGCGACCCATCCACCCTTTCGGGAGCCCGCTCAAGAATGCATCCTCGGGCGCCGAAGGTGTGGATGGGCGCTTCCACGTTCGCACTCCCTCGCCCGTCACCAGCACAAAGTCGGTGAATGTGCCTCCAACATCGACTCCAAGAAGTGTTTCGTCTCTGACGGTCATCGTCACTCCATACGGCACGTCAAAAGTCCCTCACGGTGCCGGCTAAGACCATACCCAGCGGTACTCCCCAACGGAAATCTGTTGGTATTCGATGACAGCTTTTCCGCGGCCAGTCTCCGGTGCATCAAGAGCGATCCGAAGGCCGGGGAGACCGCACTGGGAGTGCACGACCGATCCACCCGCGGGCTTCTACACCGTTTTGCGCGGCCGCGATGCCCACGGCGGAGCGCCCTGAAGCTAACGCGTGGCCCTCACGCGAGCACGCCGAGTTCGCGCAGGCGGAAAAAGCTGCGCATGCAAGCTCGGGCGTCGGCAAGAGCGCTGTGGGCGCCGGTGACCGGCTCCTCGAAGAGTCACTCGTGCAGTTCCTCAAGGGTGGGTCATTTGTTTCCGTACGGGCCGGGGATCGCGCAGAAATCTG
>DASCML010000138.1:0-11900 GCA_036010925.1 Dehalococcoidia bacterium
GGTCATTGATCCAGGGGATTTCCATCGCTGCGATGCTGATATCTTCGCCCGTTGCCCGCTGGGAGGGGTGCTCAACGAGAATACGATTCCGGAGTTGCGCGCGCCGATCGTCTGCGGTGTTGCAAACAACCAACTACTCGATGACGATGGAGACGCTCAGCGGTTGCAAGACCGTGGCGTTCTCTACGCTCCCGACTATATCGTCAATGCCGGGGTGTCATCAACGCGTTTTACGAGTTGGATGGAAACTACGATCGCGACGCCGCAACGGCTAAGGCGGCGGAGATCTTCGACACGAGCAGGATGGTGATTGAGACTGCAAAGGAAAAGGAAGTCACCACCAGCGAGGCCGCAGGCGCCATTGCCGAGGCCCGAATCGAATCGGTACGGGCCGCTAGGAAGTTGTAGCCAGGTCTTCTAAGTCCCTTTTCTCCGTTCCCCGAGAACCTACGAGGCTGGGATCCGCGCCTATGACATCGTGACGATAGCTGAGCCATGCTGATGGCTTTCCAGACTGAGTTGGGGCCCAGTTTCCGGGCCGAAAATCTCTGGGAGAGCCGACAACCAACAATAAGGGGGCGCGCGCTACCGGCGAGTGGCGCTAAAGTCTTGTCGTGAGCAAGCTCGAACTCAAGGTTGTCTATTGCGCCAGCTGCAGTTACCTGCCTCGGGCCCTCTGGATGGCCGGAGAAATCCTCAGCGAGATACAACACGACGTCGGCGATCTCACCCTTGTCCCGGGGGACAACGGCGTGTTCGATTGGTATGTGGACGACGACTGCGTCTTCTCGGCAGGGGTTCTTGGACGCTTCCCGGAACTCGAGGAGCTGAAGGAAGCGATCTACTCCAGGCTCAGTTAATCACCGGAGGCGATATGAGCGACAAGATCCGAATTCTCGACCCCTCGGGCCATGTGGAAGTCAGGGAGTTGAGCCTGGCACCCCGCCCTGCCTCTTTCAACGGGCTGAGACCGGGTGTGCTGGACAACAGGAAAGCCAACGCTCGCTTGATCATGGAGACGATGGTGGATGGCCTTCGTCCTAGGCTGCGGCTCCGGCCGACGACTACCGGCAGCAAACCCGTGGCCGGTCCGCCGAGCCCGGACCTCGTCAAGCTGATGCGCGAGAATTGCGACTTCGCCGTCGTCGGATCAAGCGACTGAGGATCCTGTACGACGTGGAGTGTCCATGCCGCCATCACCCTTGAATCGCTTGGTATCCCGACGGTCTGTCTTGTGACAGATGCCTTTGAGGACCTGTTCCACCTCGAGGCCGAGCACCGGGGGCTGGCCGCCCTTCCGTGTGTGCTGGTCGACCACCCCTTGGGCGGACTCAAGCCGGATGAGGTCGTGACGAAGGGAACGGACGCAGTCGAAGCTCTCGAAGCCGCCCTCCTGAGTCGAGGGTGACGGTCGTACGGGGCCGGGAGACCGGCCGCATGGAGCTCCCGGCCGACCCACTCGTATTTGCCCGTGAGTGTGCTCGGCGCGGCTGGACGGACGGGTTGCCGGTGGTTCCTCCAACCGAAGAACGTGTCTCCGAGATGCTCGCTGCAGCCGGTGCTGATCCGCTCCAAATGGTGGGGGTGCTATCGCCCCGACAGGGCGAGGCGACCATCGAAGTGATCGCGGCGAACGCCGTGCTTGCTGGATGCGAACCGCGGCAGTTGGAAGTAGTTGTCGCTGCGGTCAGGGCGCTCACCGATCCACTGTTCAACCTCGACGGCATTAATTCGACCACTCACCCGTGTGCTGTGTTCATTCTCGTGAACGGCCCTGCCGCCCGTGAGGCCGGCGTCCACGGAGGCGCCGGCTGCTTTGGTCCCGGCTTCCCGGCTAACGTTGCCATCGGGAGGGCTGTGCGATTCGTGCTTTTGAGTGTGGCCGGTGCAACCCCGGGACGTGGGGACCGAGCGACCCAGGGCACGCCGGCGAAGCTGGCGTTTTGTGTGAGTGAGCGAGTCGACGCTTCGCCATGGCCCTCATTTCACACGACGCGGGGCTTTGCGGCCGGGGATTCGGCTGTAACAGTGGGCGCCTGCGAGGGCCCCCACAACATCCAGGACCATGGGAGCAACAATGGGGAGGGCATTCTCCGGACGATTGCCGGGGCGATGGGCCAGGCTGGGAGCAACAACATCCTCAGCCTGGGGGAGCCTTTCTTGGTTCTCGGCCCCGAGCATGCCGCCACCATCGCCGCCGACGGACACACGCGGGAGTCGGTGCAGCAGTATGTCTGGGAGAACGCGCGCTTCCCCGCCGATCGCCTCTCGCCCGAGTTCGTGGAGATGGTCGGGGAGCGACTCCAGGGCGGGTCCGGCGGTGGCCCCGGCCCCTCTCTTGCGATAGCGGAGCGGGCAGAAGAGATTCACGTGCTGGTGGCCGGTGGCCCCGGGAAGCACTCATCGTGGCTGCCAACGTTTGGCGGGATGACGAGGCCAGTGACGGTGGGTCTTTAGTCCTCGCCGGCCGACCATGCCCTCGACCCGGGTGATGGGCCTCTGTCATGGTGGTGACAGGCGGTGAACCCGGCAGTGTCGACCGGGTAGTCGAGTTCGAGTGATCGCGTTTGCGTTTGACCGTGCGGTCGCTCTGCTCGATCTCGCTGTGGTTGTCCTCGGGTCTCTCTTCTTCCCCAGCCTGTTCGTTGTATGGACAGCGGTTGTGAGTGCGATTCTTGTTGGCAGAGCCCGAAGGGTGTCCACGACTCGTTGTGGTGTGCCCCCGGGAATGCAGATGGGAGATCCCTTCTGAAGTGCTTGTCGGGCGGCGCTCTTCGGACCACTGACCCTCAAGCAGCGCACCGAGCTGATGTTGCCTGCTCCCTTTGCAGCGACCGGCTCGACTAGACCCCCGCCGGCATAACCTGGACCTTGATTGTTCCGGCGGACTTGTCACCGGCGGCCGCGAAAGCCGCCCCCACCTGGTCGAGCGGAAACCGGTGGGTGACGAGTTCTTTCAGGAGCTCGCTATGGTCGACAACCTGCTCTGTCGCTAGGCCGAAGTCGCCGACTCGCCCGTCCTTCGCGTAGCAGTTGGAGCCTACCATTGTCAGTTCGCGGGCCGTAATGTTCAGGGCCGGTAGTGCTGGTGCACCCTCGAAGACGCCCAGGATAACAACGCGGCCGCCGGGGCGGGCGATGCTGGACGCCTCCGCAAGGGTGTCGGCGGTCCCGCCCACGGTTTCGATGACTACCTCGACGAGCTGATCGCCGATTTCCTTCACCATCGCCTCCCCGTTCGGGAATACCTCCGTGGCGCCAAGGGCCCGGGCCAGCTCCGCCTGGTGGGGGTAGCGGGCGGTGGCGAATACTTCGCTTGCGCCGGCGTCTTTGGCCGTCAAGACAGAAAGAAGGCCGATTGTTCCGCTCCCGAGCACGGCAACCCGGTCGCCCGAGTCAACTTCACCAAGTCGAACGCCCCGAAAACAGACGGCCATCGGCTCGGACAGCGCTACTACGTTGTGGTCGAGATCTGCGGGATAGCTGTGCAGTGTCGACTCCGGCACCGTGAGAAGCTCTGCCAGCCCGCCTGGCGCACTGATGCCGAAGAGACGGCTGTTGCCGCAGCGGTTTGGGAAGCCGGAGTTGCAGTGTGAACAGGCTCCACAGGCATGAAGCGGCTCGACCGCCACGCTGGTGCCGGGCTCGATGGACACGCCATCTCCTATTGTCTCGACTATCCCCGCCACTTCATGTCCGGGTCGGATACCTTCGTTCGGCGCGAGCCGCCCCCCCAACAGGTGCAGGTCTGTCCCGCAGATCCCAGTGGCTGTGATGCGGAGTCGAACCCAGCCAGGTCCCGGGTCCTCGGTGTCGAATTCACGGAGGACGATCTTCTTGGGGCCAGAGAATTGCGCTGCTTTCATAATCCTGCTCCTTCTGATTCGAACCGCTGGAAGGCCGGGAGGCTTCAAGAACCCGGTCGTGTGGGCCGGCCGCGCCATAGCATGGGTTCTACTCTTCGTCGCTTCTCTCGTCAGCAGGTCTTCGATGTGCTCGTCCGGTGGGTGAATTTGGTCACGCGTCCGCTTCCCCAACCCGATTCATTTCCTTGCGGGGTTGCCGCGGAGTGCAGCCTGCTCGTCAGTATCAGACTCCTCTGAGGGTCCATCTCTGCCCCAATTGGATCTCCTCGTGGGAACTCCATCTCGTTATGCTGACTTGAATCGAAACTTGGCAGACAAGGTACACCGGCGAGGAGGCACGGCGATGACGAAAAAGAAGCAGGGACTTCGGACTTGGCGGGACGAAGAGCGTATTCCCACGGACGATTTCGAAGAGATTATCTACGAGAAGGACCCACCGCTGGGCCGAATCATCCTCAATGCCCCAGAGAAGAGGAACGCTCTTACGTACGACCGCAAGAACGAGATCGTCATGGCGTTGATGGAGATGGAGCTCGATGACGATATCAAGGTGGTCATCATCAAGGGGGCGGGGACCAGTTTCTGCTCCGGTTATGACATCACACCGCCGCCACCGGGGGAATCGGGAAGGAACATGGCCCCGGGGGGAGCATACGTAAGAAGTGGCCGCGACCGGGTCATGAACGCCAACTACCAGCAGATGTTCCGGGACCTGTACTCCTACATCTTCGACTTCCAGAAGCCGGTGATAGCCCAGATCCACGGCTTCTGCCTGGCGGGGGGTACTCACCTGGCTTCGTTCTGTGACCTGAGAATCGTCGCCGAAGACGCCCAGATCGGGTACCCGGTATCACGAAACTGGACGGCGGGCGGCTACCAGTTCATGCCCTGGCTGATCGGGTTGACGAAGGCGAAGTACTACATGTTCACCGGCAGGCCGATGGACGGGCAAACGTCGTATGAGTGGGGCTGGGCGTCCGACGTCTTCCCGGAGGCCACGCTGGAGGAGGAGACCGAGAAGATTGCCAGGGACATCGCCCTGGTTGACACCGACCTGATCATGCTTACGAAGCGCAGCATCAACCGCCAGATGGAGTTGATGGGCTTCAAGACAGGGATGATGTGGAGCATGGATCTTAATGCCCTGGTGGGATTCAGGGAGAGTCAGCAGCAAGGGGATGAGTTCCGACAGATCGCCGCTGAGGACGGCCTGAAGGCCGCGCTCAGTTGGAGAGATCGTTCTTATAGTCTCTCGTATCGGACGTCCGATAGAGCGACCAGGGATCGAAACCAGCCGAGCTGAGAGCCCGTAAGCGAAGCCGTAATCGCCCGTAGGAGGCCGCGCGTGGCGACAGTTGCCCCGGTTAACCGCGCCTGTCTTTTTTCGAGCACCGCCGGCCTGGATACCTAGAACGGCCCGAGCGACTTGTGGCGGTGCTCACACGGGATTGTCGAGGGCTGGATCGGTCCGGGCCTCGGCCGGCTACTGGCGGTTGTAGTATTGCTGCAATCTTTCCACTGAGAGGCCCAAAGTGACCAAACGAATTGGCGATGTCATCGAGCTTTCTGTGGTCGTGCGCGACCTCGACGCAGCGGTCGAGCGTTACGAGCGACTGTTTGGCCTGATGGTTCACCGTCGTAGCGACTCTAAGGAGTTTGGGTTCAAGAATGCCATCCTCCCTCTCGGCAACGGGCACATCGAATTGCTCCAGCCCACTGACGGCAGTAAGGCTGTAGCTCGCTTCCTCGAGCGACACGGCGAAGGGGTGTACCTGGTCGGGTTCGAGACCGAGGATGTCCCGGGTGCCGTCGGTCATCTGAAGACCGAGGGTGCCCGCGTCGATGGGCGCGATGGTGTCGCCTGGGTTCACCCTTCGGAAGCCAACGGTTTGTTCGTGGAGCTTCGAGGTCGCGAGACTTACGACTGACGCTCTGCCGGCTACCCGCGAACCGGAGGTCGGAATGTCAACCATGCCACACTCCGCACTACTTACCGGAGCCCTATACTCCGCCGGAGTAGCGACACGTCTGACTAAGTCCGGAGGCGACAAATGACCGAAACCGAAGTCATCACCGAGGACCGTGGCCCGGTCCGCTGGATCATTCTCAACCGGCCGGAGGTGATGAACGCCATTACCGGCAAGATGCTTGACGAGCTGAATGATGCGCTGAAGGCGGCCGACGACGACTCCAACGCTCGTGTCATCGTGATGACCGGCGCCGGGCGGGCCTTTTGCTCAGGTCTCGACCTGAAGCAGGCGGCGGCCGGTGAGGGAATCGGCGGCGCAGCGCTCGCGAGCGGAGGGGCGCGTCACTACTCGACCCGCGAGATCTGCACCGTGACACTGCAGCGCATTGACAAACCCGTCATCGCAGCCATCAACGGTGCCGCTGCCGGCTACGGTCTCGATCTTGCACTTGGCTGTGACATACGACTGATGTCCGACAGGGCCGTGTTGATGCCCGGCTTCGCGAAGCTCGGTGTGGTACCTGAAAGTGGGGGCACCTGGTATCTGCCGCGACTGTTGGGGTGGGCGAAGGCATGTGAGATCTCGATGCTTGGCGACACGTTGAGTGCCGAGCAGTCGGTCGAGCACGGATTGGCGAACAAGGTCGTGCCCGCCGATGAACTCGAATCGACAGTGACCGAATGGGCCGAGAAGATCGCCGGCAACGCGCCGCTCGCCATCCAGGAACTCAAGCGGCTCTTCCGCCACGGTCTCACCCAGGATTTCGAAAGCCACTCCCATCACGTGTTATTGAGCGTGATGAACCTGTTCAAGTCCGATGACTTCAAGGAAGGTGTGCGCTCGTTCGCCGAGAAGCGGCCGCCGGAATTCACTGGTCGGTGAAACGGAGAGGCGACACAAGCCTCCACTGCGCTCGACCCCGGGGCTCTCTCTCAGCTTGGCTTCGTCTCCCAGAGGCCGAGGCGGCTTGCGGCGCTGAGAAGAGATTTCAGCGATGCGACGACTATGCTGTCGTCCATCCCAACTCCCCAGGTGAGAGAGTCGGTCCCGCGTGCTTCGACGTAGGCAACAGCTGTCGCGTGAGCTCCGACGCCCACCGCGTGTTCTTTGTAGTCGAGCACTTCGACCCCTACACCGAGGTCGGTCTTGAGCGCGTGCACGAAAGCCTCGATAGGCCCATTGCCTTCCCCCGAGACCGATCGCACGTCGTCGCCCACGCGGAGCGTTGTCTTGACCCTGGTTCTCCCTTCATCGGCGGACGACTCGTAAGTGAGCAGCTCAGCTGCGGGTAGTTCAGGAAGATACTCGCGGCGGAAAGCAGCCCAGATCTCGTCAGGCGTCACTTCGGTGCCGGTGTCCTCACTGACTGCCTGGATGGTCCGTGAGAACTCGATCTGAAGCCGCCGCGGCAGTTCGAGGCCGTGCTCTGCCTGCAGGATGTACGCGACGCCGCCTTTGCCCGACTGGCTATTGACCCGGATCACGGCCTCGTAAGTGCGGCCGACGTGTTTGGGATCGATCGGCAGGTATGGGACCTCCCAGGTCGAGTATTCCTCTCCGAGAGCCTCGAAGCCTTTCTTGATCGCGTCCTGGTGCGATCCGGAGAAAGCCGTGTAGACGAGGTCCCCCGCGTACGGGTGACGCGGGTGAATTGGCAGGCGATTGCAGTACTCAGCGACATGGCGAAGGCCGTCGATGTCGCTCAGGTCGAGTTCAGGGTCTATTCCCTGGCTGAAAAGGTTCAGTGCGGTTGTGATGACGTCCAGATTGCCTGTGCGCTCCCCGTTGCCGAAAAGCGTGCCTTCGAGGCGATCCGCGCCGGCCATCATCCCGATTTCGGCGGCGGCCACTGCGGTGCCGCGGTCGTTGTGAGGGTGCAGGGAAAGAACGACCCGCTCGCGTCCGGAGAGGTTGTGAAGGAACCACTCGATAACGTCGCCGTAAATGTTGGGCGTGTACATCTCAACCGTCGATGGCAAGTTGAGAATGAGCTTCGACTCCTCGGTCGGCTCAATCACGTCCATCACCGCCGTGCAAACATCGAGCGCGTATTCGAGTTCGGTCCCGGTGAAGCTCTCGGGCGAGTATTCGTAACGGACATCCGCTTCCGGGAGGTGCTCTTCTTGGAGGCGCCTGCAGAGTTTGGCAGCGTCGACAGCGATCTGTGTGATTCCGTCCTTTTCGAGCCCGAACACGACGCGACGCTGCAGGACCGAGGTGGAGTTGTAGAAATGGACGATGGCTCTCTTGGCTCCGGCCAGACCTTCGTAGGTGCGATCGAGGAGCTCCGGGCGACACTGGACCAGCACTTGGATGGTGACATCGTTTGGGATCAGGTCCTCTTCGATTAGCTGACGCACGAAGTCGAAGTCGGGCTGGGATGCCGACGGAAACCCAACCTCGATCTCCTTGAATCCCATGAGGGTGAGCGCCTCGAACATGCGCAACTTCCGCGCCGGGTCCATCGGGTCAATTAGGGCCTGGTTGCCATCCCTAAGGTCTACCGAGCACCAGGTGGGCGCCTTTTCTATCTGGGCATTCGGCCATTCGCGTTCCGGAAGCCGCAGGGGTAACGGCCGGAAAGGAACGTATTTGTTGAACGGCATCGACTTCTGGGGGATCGGCTCTGTAGCCATAACCTAATCCTCGGCTGATTCTCCAATTTATTCTGCTTGTGAGCGGCGCAAAGCACCATGCGGGACCGGGCAAGGATGTGAAGGAGCGATAGCGTGTGGGAAGCGCGAAGGCCCGCAGAGCCCGGTGGTGGGGGCCAAAATCGCTGTTCCTCCTACCGACGCTAGACCGACAGGAAACCCTCACCAAGCTCAGGCTCAGGAGAACCAGACGCCGGCGTCCACGGTGATGTCCATCCCCGTAATGTTTCGGGCGTCAGAGGACGCGAGAAATACGGCGAGCCCGGCGATGTCCTCTGGCTCGCTGATTCGTTTTAGGGCCGCCCCCGCAGCCGCGCCGGACACCAGCCGTTCCAACGTGGTGCCGGCTTTCTGAGCCAGTTCCTCGAGCCTTACACCTGAGGTCGCGCCGGGGCTGATGCTGTTCACGTTGACATCGAAGGCGCCCAGTTCGACTGCGAGAGTACGCGTCAGGCCGACGAGGCCGAGCTTCGTGGACGTGTAGGGCGTGCGATTGGCGAGCGGCCGTTTTCCGCTCATGGAACCGATGTTGATGATGTTGCCAGTCTTTCTCTCCATCATTCCACGGGCGGCCGCCCGTGAGCAGAGCCATGGACCTGAGAGGTTGATCCGGACCGTCTCCTCCCAGCCCTCGAATTCCTGCTCCCAGATGGGGGCGACCGGCCCCGCCACTCCTGCGTTGTTCACCAGGATATCGAGGGGGCCTAGGTCTGCGGCAACGGCGGCGAAAAGCTCTTCTACGCCCTGTTCAGTTGCACTGTCACCCGAGACGGCGAGGGCTCTTCCTCCCTCCGACCGGATGGTGCCGACGACATCTTCCAGCAGGTTGGCCCGCCGGCCGCTGATGGCAACAGAGGCGCCCTCGGCCGCAAATCGTCTCGCGGTCGCGGCTCCGATTCCCGTACCTCCCCCGGTGACGATGGCGACCTTCCCGTCGAGGCGTCGATACATACGTAACCTCCCTTTGCAACCGGCCCGACTTTTCCACCCGGCGGCGAAAAGCCCTGGAGCCGGGGAGAGTCCAGTTCAGCGCATCTTTTCCGGTGCCGTGAGCATCCCGCCGCGGCTCCCTTGGCCGGCCATGAAAGCCACAGGAGCGACGGCGGCATGGTCGATGGTGACATCCACGACAGCCGGCCGATCCGCGTTCAACGCCTCCTGAACGGCCCTGCCGATGTCGGCGGGGTCTGTGACCTTCACGCCGAACGCGCCGACGGCCTCGGCAATTGTGGCGAAGTCCGTGTCGCCGAACTCGGAAAGCATCTCCACGTCGTGCGACGCCGACCAGAAGGCCTGCAGGAGATGCGTGTCGAAAACAAGTGCGTGGTTGTTCAACACGACAGTGACTACATTTATCTTGTTGCGAACCGCCGTTTCGAGCTCACTCATGTGGTACCAAAAGCCACCGTCCCCGATCCAGGCTACGACCGGGCGGTCCGGCACGCCGGCCTTGGCGCCGATGGCAGCCGGAAACGCCCAGGACAAGCTTCCCTCGCACGGCAGGTAGTTCTTTCCAGCCGGGAGGTCCATGAACGCTCCGCTCCAGGCCGCGGAATACCCCGTGTCGGCCAGGAAGAGCGTGTCATCCGGGCAGGCTTTCACCACCTCGACCGCTAGTTGCTCGGGCCTAATCGGAACCGCGTTTCCGAACATGTGGTCCTGTTCCTGTTCGCGCCAGGCTTTGAGCACGTCCTGCTGCTCGGCGATCCAGGCCGCATGGCCCCCCGGCACGCCGGCCCCGGCCGCTTCGAGCATCTGACCCACGACAGTGCGAGCGTCACCAATTAAGGGCAGCACATTTGGGTAGTTGAAGCCCGGCTGGGCAGGGTTGATATCGATATGGATAATGTCGCCCCCAGGCTTGGGCATTTGCTTCATCAAGGTACTCGCGCCGCCCTGATGGCTGCCTATATAGAGGACGAGGTCGGCGCCATGGATCGATTCGTCTGCGGAAGGGCGCCTGTAGGAGCCCGATACTCCAAGCGCGAGTGGATGACGTTCGTCGATGCTGCCCTTGCCTCCCAGGGAAGTCGTGACCGGTATGCCGAGGCGCTCGGCGAGCGCTGTGACCTCAGCCCAGGCGCCCGACGAGATGGCTCCACGTCCGGAAACGATCACAGGCCGCTCTGCCGAGCTCAGGCGCCGTACAGCCTCCGCGACACTGTCATCGTCTGCCCGCGGCCTGAAGGCTGGGAATGAAAAATAGCGCTCGTCCAGGTAGCCGGAGTCGAACGCAAAATCCATTGCCTCGTGCGCGCCGTCCAGGTAAAGATGGACGGGCCTGGGCGCCCCGGTCGTCATCTCGCGGTAGGCCTTCCCAAGGAATTCGGCCAGCCGGTCGACGCCCCGGACCTCAGCGTCGTACTTGGTAACGGAGCGGAAGTCTGTGTAGACCTCCTGGTAGGAGTTCCCGTGATAGCGAGCCGTTGGAATCAGAGGCGTAATGGCGAGCATTGGAGTGTGGCTCTCCCAGGCGTCGGCCATCCCGGCGAAGAGATTCGTGGCACCGGGGCCTCCTTGGGTGATCACGATGGTGGGTGAGTTGGTTGCCTGAGCGTAGCCGTCTGCCATGTAGGCGGCGGCCTTCTCAGAGTGACAGAGGACCCTCTTGATGGGGTCTTCCGCTAGCTCCACCAGCGTCGGATAGAGAAACGTTGGAACAAAGAAGAGCGCCTTCGTGTGTGAACGCCGCACAGTTTCAGCTAAGAATTCTTGGCCCTTCATCTTCGGAGTGGTTGTTTCGGTGCGCTCCCTGGTTGTCATCTCATTCGCCTCCCCGGTACGCGAGCCGGCGGGCCCGGCCACAGCGCCATACCCTACAGCGTTCTGCAACGACGCAGAGCCCAGGCTGAGAACGGTAAATTGCGACCGACAGGGAACTGTCGGCGGAGGTTCTTGTTCGCTTCTTGCAACCAGACTCAGCTCCGCGGCATAGTTGAGTCCGAACTCGCGATTCGGTGAGAGTGATAGAACCGCGACCTCGGTCCAGGACTCAGCTTCCCGTTGGCACCGGGTCCGGGACAGCTCTCACGTTGACGGGGATGGCGCTCATCCAACCCATGCCGGTGTAGGGCTCCCAGTGCTTGTCGATGTTCACCAGCCTGTTGGTGGGAGCGCCGTTGGTTCGTACGAGGTGGTCGTTTTCCGGTACGTCGCCCCATGCATGAGACATGGAAATTACCCCGCTTGGTACGTCGTCGGTTTCTGCTACCACCCCGAGAATGGAGGCACGGTCGGATGTAATCTCGACGACGTCTCCGGAGGAGACCCCCAACTCCTCAAGGTCGATTGCGTTCATCCACGCGAAGTTCGTGGTTACCCCGGCCTCCTTTACGGCAGGAAGGTCTCTGGCCGACGAGCTGTAGACCTCGAGAGTGCGGCGGCTGATGAGCCGGTGCGTGAACTGCTCG